>JANLWR010000718.1:0-11160 GCA_031364625.1 Deinococcales bacterium
AAAAATCAAGACCTATCAAATTGCCAGCCGCAAAGAACGGGCGGAAGCCTGCAATGATTTGCGCGAGAAAAACGGTGGCTATCAAAAAATTTACGGCGACATTCTGGCGGCACTGCGTCCAAAACTCTTCACCCAAGCCGTTGCGGAATTCGAGACCAATTACCAGGCGCAATTTGGGATTCTCGAGAGCATCGGCGAGGACTGGGGTATGCGCGGTGTGTTCCGCAAGGACATGCGCCGAATTTTATTTGCCGATGACGAGTGAGCGAACGAACGGGGTAAACAATGGCGGGAGTCCGACAACACATTTTACGCAAAGCCGAGGCTAACTCGGAGGTCACTTTTGCGCGAGAGATTGCGCAGACCCCGAGCGCAGGTTTGGCTGTCTTGAACAATGCGAACACGCAAACTTTATCCGAGGTACTCTCAAACCCCGAAGCTGGGCAGGGTTTGGACAGTGGCGCTCGAGATATACTCGAGCCAAAATTTGGGCACAGTTTTGAAAGTGTCAAAATTCACGCGGATGGTCACGCCGATCAGATGTCCAAAGCCGTAAACGCTCGAGCCTTTGCGACTGGGCAAGACGTGTACTTTGCTCAGGGCGAGTATCAGCCGCAATCTGTGGACGGCTTGCATCTTTTGGCGCACGAGTTGACGCACACGATTCAGCAATCTCGAGGGACGGTTTCTGGGACAAGCATCGGTGATGGCTTGGCGGTCAGCGACCCGAACGATGCGTTCGAGCAAGAAGCCTCGAGTGCGGCAGACAGTGTGGCTCGAGGTGAACAAGTTTCTGTGGCTGGCTCGAACGGCGCTGCGGTGCAACGCAGTTTGGTCTTGCAACGCGAAGTACCAAATGCCGCCGTGCCACCGCCAACCACCGCCGCGCCAGGAGCACCGACGACAACACCCGGAGCAGGAGCACCGAGCACCATTCCGCACACCTTAAACGCCAGCATGTTTGATGTCTCGGATGCGCAACCTGTTTTAAGCGGCAATGTTACGGCAACACCGATTGCCGATGCCAAAGTCAACATCGAATCGCCCAACGTCAGCTTTGCCGCCACCGCCACACTGCACAGCGACGTTCAGTTGGACGCTGGCGAAATCATTAAAGTTGGACCGACCCAAACGCTGCTGGGTTCGGAACGCACCGGCATTTACCGCCGAGGCGGAACGCCGACAGGTGAAGTGATTGCCGAACAACGCTCGAGCGTGGGTGAAGTCCGTGATGCGCAGTGGCAATCCAACCCCGATGGCAGCGTCAGAGCCGATGTCGAAGCGCCGTGGTACTCGAGACCCAGCAGTGTCAGCGATTCAAGTCGCACGGCAACGGTTAACTTTTTGGACAGACCCTCGTTTGAACTTCCAGCCACGGTGGGCGCGGGGCAACTGACCGAAACCCGAGGGTCGGATCAATTTATCACCGCACTTTCTGCCAAACGCGATGAACAGGTGGTGCATTTGACCTCGAGCCACTGGGAAGTCCCGTGGGCGGTCACGGTTGATGCGGCTGGCGCTGGACGGGGCGGCATTGTGACGGGCGGTTCTTCGGATGTAGGACCGACAACCTTGGACGGACCCATTGCGGTGCAGGCGGCGCAAGAATGGTTGGCGTTCAGCACCATCGAAACCGCCATGACCGCCAGCAACCGTGTGCTTCTCGATCATTTGTTGGCAGCCAAAACGAACGATCAAACCGCCTACCTGAATATTGTCGAAGCCCTACGGCGCAAAAACCCAACCGTCAGTGTCAGCATTGCCGTCGGCAGCACCGATGCCTGGGTTGGCACGGATGACCTCGAGCTTGTGGTGCAAGGCTCACAGCATCATGTGCTGGGCGAAATCAATGACCGTGGTTCGGGCAGTGTCACCTTCAACTTATGCGATGTGATCGATCCAATCTCGATCACCGCCAGCACCAACCTCGAGTTTGAACTGGTCAACCGCAACTGGTTTGGTCCGTCAGCACCCGCAACCATGTCCTGGATTTTTCCGTTCACGACTGATTCGGGCAGGATGAGTGGTGGCGGCGGCGGTCGGTACACGTTCAGTGGTTCTATTTCCTGATTTAGATTCTCGAGAGGAGGTTTTTATGGCAGCGGAGAAACACCAAATTCAGCGCAAAACGGATACAGACTCGGACGTGACGTTCGCTCGAGAGGTTGCACAACCCAGCAACTCGGACTCGGCAACGCTTGGCACTGCAAACCCGCAACAACTTTCCGAGGCGCTCTCAAATTCTGGTTCTGGGGCAAGCTTGGACAGTGGCGCTCGAGAATTTCTCGAGCCAAAATTTGGGCACAGTTTCGAGAACGTCAAAATTCATGCCGATGGTCGAGCCGATGAACTCTCTAAATCGGTCGGCGCTCGAGCCTTCACCACAGGACAGGACGTGTACTTTCGTGAAGGTGAGTACAAACCCGGCTCACCTGAGGGTCGGCACTTGCTGGCACACGAGCTAACCCACACGATTCAGCAATCCAGGGGCAGCGTTTCTGGAACGAACATCGGTGGTGGGGTATCCATCAGCGAACCTGGGGATTCGTTTGAGCAAGAAGCCTCGAGCGCGGCAGACACGGTTACTCGAGGTGGGCAGGTTGCGGTTGGCGGTACGGCTGGAAATTCAATTCAACGCAGTACCGCCAGTGGTGATTTGACCTTGCAACGCGATACGCCAACACCTGCCCCTGCACCTGCCGTTACCCCAACGACCATGCCAGCGCCAGCCGCAGGTGGTACATTCGAGCAAAACCTTGCCGACGCCGATATACTTTTCAGACACGGGCTTTTTGGTCCAACCGAAGTTCAACCCAACGGCGGCGCATTCTCGGCATCTTATGACCCCGCTGCCGGCGTCATGAATGTGGTCATTCGTGCCGCGATCAACTTTCAAGATGCGATCAGCTCGAGCGGCGGCAGCATCACACCAGCCAATGCGCATTTGCAAAGCCTTGCCAATACCGCCACCGGTCTTTCGCCCGCGCAACGGGCAGCCTTCATGGCACAGTACCAATGGAACGCCGCCGAAAAAGCAGGTTGGATGACCAACATGGAAAGCACCGTCGAAGCCGCCTGGGGTGGCAAGCATCAATTCCATATCAACAAACCACAATTTGAATGGATTGGTGCTCGAATTGCTGTTGACGTGCAAACCCATGAGGGCGCTCGAGCGGGCAACGACCATCTGTCAGTGGACGCGATTAAAATGCCGCCAGGTGAAAACCTTGCCAACCACAACGACGCCGCCGTTCATAACGTCACCAACCCTGACGGTACAGTCACCGATACTGGACCCGAAACAGGTTCGGCATTTGTCAACAACCAAGACTCAACCAACTCTTTTGATGGTCAAATGGTCGTCTCGAGCAACGACTTCGCACCAAGGCATGACAACCTCTTAAGAAACTCGGTCAACTTTGATCACAACAGCGCCGACGTGGACGCGGCGGCAAGAGGCAGGCTGACCCAGTGGGTGGCAACCTTCCAAGGTGCTCCAGGCACAGCCGGCAGCCGTTCAATTGCCCTCAAACTCGAGGCACACACCAGCGCCTCTGGTACAGCCAATTACAACAGGGACTTGGCGCAACGCCGTGCCAACAGCGTCCAAGCCGAATTGACCACCCTCGGATTTACCAATGTCACCGGTGCGGTCGTCACTGACCCTCAAGGCGAAGTTGCAGGCTCGAGCACCACCGATGACAATGCCGCTCAACGCCGTCAACGCCGCGTCGATCTGATTGTTGACAGTGGCGCAGCCCAGGTCATTGGAGCGCATGAAATGGGTCACGCCTTTGGTTTGGGTGACGAATACGCCACAGGATCAGGCTCTATGATTCAGGGTACGGGGGCGGCGGCAGGCACAGCAGCCAGCCATGATGGTCTGACCAAAGGCATGACCGATGCTTCGGGTAACTCCCTGCCTGGTGCGGTGAATGAAAACAACGACAACATCATGTCGCTGGGGAATACCGTGCAACCTCAACATTACTCAACCTTTCATGCGGCATTACAACAAATTACCAGCATCAACGAATGGGCGCTCGGTGCCGCCACAGCCCGTCCAAGTGCGCCAAGCAGCGGCACACCCGCACCAACGCCAGCAACGCCTGCGCCCACCGCAACTCCTGCGCCAGCGACCACGCCCTAATGCCCAAAGGAGTCGGTCATGACCCACGCCAAAGTTTTACCCCAAACGCCAATCAAGGCAAATTATTTTATGTATATTGTCATAAGTCTAATGTTCATCATCAACGCATTACCGCTTTCAAGAACAGGAGTTAAAGCCACCATGACACAACCCACCAGCCAAACGGCTTTTAGCGCTACAGATTTGATCCTCGAGATCATGTTGCAACCCAACCAAGGTTCACCTGAAGGCTCGAGGGTGTTTAGCGATGGGCGTTACGAATTTTTGAGCGATTTTGAGATCATTGTTGGATACGACGGGAAGTCCACGCGTCAAGCCGTGGACTTAAAATGGCGTGCCGTGTACACGTTCAGCAAAACAGAATTGCAAGAACTGAGAGCCGCGATTCTCGAGGCAGATTTCGAGCATTTGCAAGCCGAATACCAGACCAGCAACGCTTCAATCAACACCAGCACCATGACCTGGCGGGTTTTGCTTGGCAACACGGTCAAACAAGTTGTGGTTTATGGTTATCCAAACACCAAAGTTCCTGCGCTCGAGAAACTGTACTTGCGTTTCAATCAAATCCACAAAGGACCACAAACGTCCTCGGTTTGGCGCGTGCTGACCAAAAATGGCATTGTCCAGCGCACCATTGATTGCGATGTCTCGGGTGTTGAATTTCTCAGACCCGTACTGCAAGCCCTGTTCGCATCAGACAGCCTCGATTCGAGCGGCAGCAGCAGCGCACTGCCCGCGCCCGATGCGGTGTTGCTCGAGATATTCTGGAAACAAGATGGAAAAGACGTTGAAGCCACGCGTTTATACGGCGATGGTCGTTACGAGCTGAGCAAAAGCGGCGTGCAAAGCCTGGTGAAAACCTTAAGCCCTGCGCAAATCGTGCTGGTCGAGCAAAGTTTAAATGCCATCGCTTGGAAAGACCTTCCAGAACCCGTGTGCGAACAACCGCCAACAAAATAAGGCTCATTTCTCGAGTTGTTCGCGTTTCAGGAGGTTCTAGGTTACAAAAAACAAGTTCAGCTCAAAACCAAAGTGAATTCAGTCAAAATAAGCAGCTCGAGCCTTTTAGAAAACCAATTTTAAAAAGAGGACACCATGAACAAAACACGCTATGCCGAAAAACAAAGAAAACCCGAAGCTACCCCACAAACCCAAAACCTTTTCGAGAATACCAAACCAACCCAGAACGAACCTGGCGCGGCATCCAAGCACCATTTTGAATCGATCAATGTGTTCCCTTCAACGACCCATACAAACAACCAAGCCACTTTACAAGCCGATTTTGGCACTTCAAACCAACCCGCCGAATCGTTCGGTTTTGATTTTCAACCGTCAAACGGCGGTGAGGGTATTCATCAAAGCGCCTTGGCAAAAATGCAAGACTCTTTTGGTCAAGACTTCTCGAGCGTCAAAATACATCAAGACGGACAAGCCGAAAAGCTTGGTGCTCATGCCTTTACCGTCGGTGAAGACATTTACTTTTCTGGCAGCACCTACAAACCAGAAGACCCATCTGGTCAACAACTGCTTGGACACGAATTAACCCACGTTGTTCAACAGCGCGAAAATCGGGTTCATGCGCCCGAGACCGGCGGGGCTGCCACCGTTTACCAAGACCCTACACTCGAAAAAGAAGCCGATCAATTTGGCACCGATGCCGCCGCCGACATCAAAGTACCCACCTCAACCGCGAATTCTACCAACGCAACGCCCTCAGCAATCCAACAAAAACCGGTGCTTCAACCACTAATCCCTGCCGGAATTGCCGCCCTCGGCTCGAGCATCATGACTTGGGCAGGCACTGAAGCCACCGCCACGGCAATTGGCACGCTCGCAACCATCGGCGGAGCGGCAGCCTCTGCCGGTTCTGCCATTGGCAGTGCCATTGCACCAGGGCAAAGTGGTGTGCAAGAGGTACAGATTCAACCTTGGATGTCCGATGCTGACAAACACAAACTCGAGTTTATTATTCAAGCCAAACTGGTCAACGCTTACGTTGAAGCTTGGGTTCGGGCGCATCCTGGTGTTGACCTGTCCGCACCCGATGTTCCCGAACCGGCATCAACCACCACCACGACTTCCACCACCACCCCAAATCCGAGTCCGACCCCCGCAACTCCAGGAAGCCCAGCTCCAGCAACGCCAGGAAGCCCAGCTCCATTGACTGGTTCTACAACCGTTACAACCGCCACCACCACCCGAGATGGCGGTGCTACCGCCGGCGGAGGCGGTGTTGATACCGCCATTGCCAATGCAGTGAAAGCTCAAGTTCAGATGGAAATTGAAATGGCTTTTAACACCCATCAACGCTCTGCTCCAGATCATGAATTTATTTGGTCTGACAGTGGCGACAGCACCGCCGATATGATCGGTACGGTGGGCGCGATTAAATTCTCGCAAGTCATGGGTTCTTTTATCAGCGAAGGTATTCTATTAAGTCCCAATGCGCTCAAAATACCGACCTTAACGCTTCCAATGCAAGGGCAGACCTTGACCGTGAAATTATTCCGTGGCGGCAGAATGCACCGAGGTCCTTCAATGAATCTTGGATACGGTGATAGTTTAGCCATTAACCTTATTGGTGGCGGTCCAACCTTAGACCAAGCAGAACCCTCCATGACTTACGCAACCTCTTGGAACTGGGATGGCAATTCGACCTCTATGGGTGTCAAAATAAGCATTGGTGAAACTGGCACAGTGTCCCTCACCGAAACAGGACGAGACGGAACACCAGATGACAGTTCTTGGTTTTAATCCATCCTTAGCCAACCAGCCCGTCAGGACAACCCATGCTTGATACCGTTCACAACACCATCAAAGAACTTCTTTACAGTAAGGGTCAAATCGATCCTCTCGAGGTTGAAATTGAGTTCAACCCGCCCACCAAAGATTGGGTCAATTCTCGAGTTTCCCCGACGCTCAATTTTTTCTTGTACGACCTCGAGGAAAACACCGAGTTGCGTCAAGCCGATTACGACCTGATCTCTGGGAAAAACGCCAAAGGCATGGCGTCTTCGACCCGTCGCGTGCCACCCAGGCGTTTTGATTTGCATTACATGGTCAGCGCCATCAGCACCGTCATTGACGACGAGCACTTGCTTTTATGGCGGGCGATGGTCACACTCTTAAAAAACCCTTCGATTCCCGAACAATTCCTACCCGAAAATATTCTCAAACTCGAGCTTCCAGTCAAAGGGCGTGTTTCTCAACCCGACGATGGTCCTCGCCCGATGGATTTGTGGTCTGCCCTCGAGACGCCGCCGCGTCCATCGTTGTTATACGTGCTGACTGTACCCGTTGACCTCGAGACTGGTTTCGAGTCACCACTGGTATTAACCCGCTCGGCACGGTATCGCTTGCTCGAGCAAGAATCGTCGGCAAGTGAGGTCAGGTTTCATATTGGCGGCGTGGTCAAAGACCGTTTGGGCGCACCGATTCCTGGCGCGAGTGTCAACTTGGTCGGACGCAACCCGCTTTTGTCCGACGCGCTCGGGCGCTTCGTCATGACCCACGTTCCCGCAGGCGAAGCCAAACTCGAGGTCAGCATGGAAGGCAAGAAACCAAAAACCGTCAAGCTCGAGATTCCGAGCGACAATTACGATGTCACGCTCGAGTGAGAAAATACTTTCAACAGTGCAATGCCATTCAAGTTCAAGCCATTCACACGCAAACCCAGTTTATTCGCTTCTGATCCAGACGCGCATCTCGCCAGCTTCGCGGTTGTCCCAGGCAAAGTACGGAATGGCTTTGATCGGCACGGCTCGAGCTTGAGGTTGATCGGTGCGGTACAACACGCCATTCCAGGTGCTCAAATCTTCTGCCGATGCCATGCCCGTAATGACCGTCACACCCTCGAGCAAATCCGCTTCAAAATGAGCCTCGAGCAATGCGGTTTTCTCCAGAACGATTTGATGCAAGGGTAAATCGTGATCCAGACCCTCGAGACAGTACAGAATCGGACCGCGTTGCAAAGCGACTTGTCCCACATCGGCTCGCACGGAAGGGTGGGCGCGAATGCGTTCGATGGGCATTGGAAACTCGAGCGTGATTTCGTCATTTGTTTGCCAGATGCACTCGAGCACGGCGTAACCGCTTTTCAGCACGTCGCCGATTTCAATAATCTGACCATTGACTTTGAGTGTTGCCCCACGGCTCCAGCCAGGAATCCGAAGCCGCAAACCGAATTGCGCGGTTTTCTCGAGTTCGAGTTTGATGCCGACAGCCCCGTCCCAAGGGTAAGACGTGGTTTGATGCAGTTTGAGCGTTGTTCCTGCGACACTTAATTCTGCACTGCCCTGAACGTACAAATCAACCGAAACCTCGCTTGGGCTGGCATTGTAAATGTACGCTCCAAATGAAGCCAGTAAGCGCAAGACATTCGGTGGGCAGCACGGGCACGGATGCCAATCCCAGCGGTGCTTGTCGCCCTTAGACTCGAGCACATTGTCGTAAAAGTAACGTGTGCCGTCCAGGGACACTCCCGCCAGCACGTTGTTGTACAAGGCGCGTTCCATCACGTCGGCATACTGGGCATCTCTTGTCAGTTGCGACATGCGTTTTGCCCAGAAGACCAAGGCGATAGCCGCGCAGGTTTCGGCATATGCGGTCTCGTTGGGCAGGTCGTAGTCAACTGTAAAACCTTCGTTGTCCTTCGATGGTCCCAGACCACCCGTAATGTACAAGCGTTTGGTCGTCAAATCCGCCCAGAGGCGCTCGCAGGCGGCGCGAAGCTCACTGTCATTCAAGGCGGCGGCAAGGTCTGCCATCGCCGCGTACAGGTACATGGCACGCACCGCATGACCCACGACCTCTGACTGTTCACGGACGGGTTTGTGTGCCTGGGCGTACTCGTAAGTCCCAAAATGAAACTTCGCGGGTTCTTCACCCCTGGCAACCGCCTCGAGATCAAAAAAATGCGGTTGCTTGCCACGCTCGTCAACAAAATACTGTGCCATCTCGAGATGCTTAGGGTTTTGTGTGACACGGTACAGCTTGACCAGCGCCAGTTCAATTTCTTCGTGACCAGGGTAGCCATGCTTCTGCCCAGGGTTGGGTCCGTAAACCGTGCCGATCAGCTCGAGGTAACGCTCGAGCACTGTCATCAGTGTACGCTTGCCAGTCGCCTCAAAATGCGCCACGGCGGCTTCAATCAGATGCCCAGCGCAGTACAACTCGTGAAAATCGCGTTCGTTCGACCAGCGTTTTTCAGGCTCTCGAGCCGTGAAGTACGTGTTCAGATAACCGTCTGGTTGTTGCGCCCCCGCAATACGGGCGATCACATCATCCACCAGCGCCTCGAGTTTTGCATCTGGGTGCGTCGCCAAGCTGTAACTGGCAGCTTCGATCCATTTGGCGATGTCCGAATCCCACCACATCACGGGGGTCACAAAATTGAGACTCGAGAGTGGAATCGGCAATGGACTTGGCGGCTGACTGAAGTCGAGCGCATCAATTGCCCCAACCCGCTCGAGTTGGTGGTATTGAATCTCGATGCCCCGATCACGGTTGACCGCAATGCGCGGCGACCAGAATTGATCCTCGATGCTGACCTTCGCCAGTGCTAAAGGTTGTGGTTGATTCAAATTTTGGCTTTGATTAACAGATGAGGTCATTTCAATTCCTTTCTCGAGCATTGCAAGGCAT
Source organism: Deinococcales bacterium (assembly GCA_031364625.1). Classification (GTDB taxonomy): domain Bacteria; phylum Deinococcota; class Deinococci; order Deinococcales; family JAAFIG01; genus JANXTZ01. Next base: position 9,794 of record JANLWR010000718.1, read on the forward strand.
CTGGTATTCTCGAGATTGCTGAGGTAACAAGACAAAACCGTCGCACAAGCAACACCTCGAGCATCAAGGGCAGCCGTGCCGAATCAGATTGCAATCGCTCTTTGATCAACATCTTGACAGCTTAGTGAAGTCAATACAAGATGTGAAAGTCGAACATAAGCAGCACAATTCCGACTTTTGGAGACTCATCCATGACCGAAGCTTTATTACAATTGACAGTCCAACTGCCGATTCTCGCCAGCAATGCCGGGCTGTTCGTCTCGCGTGGACAAGGTACGCACCCAGACCGTGTGATTAACAGCTTCGAACTCATTTTCGTAAAAGAGGGCGTGCTCAGTCTGGCAGAAGAAGACCAGATTTTTGAAGTTCAGGCGGGTGAAACACTAATACTTTTTCCCAAACGACGACACCGTGGCACACGTCCTTATCCTGCCAACCTTTCATTTTTCTGGGTGCATTTTGGCGTGCGTGACAATGCAAGTTTGCTCGAGCCAAACCTGAACGTGCCACAACATGCTAGGGTTGCCAGACCAGACCATTTAACGACCCTGTTTCGGCGCTTATTGGACGACCAAGAAACATTAGGTTTACAAGCCCAATCTGCCAGTGTCAACGTCATGCTGATGCTGCTCGAGGTTGCCAATTCAAACTCGGCACGGTCTGCCACAGACTCGAGCGCCGCCGTGCTGGCAAGTCGTGCCGAAGCCGTGATTCGTGCAAGGTTTCATGAACCGCTGTGCGCCTCGATGCTCGCCCAAGAATTGCACTGCCATGCCGATTATCTCGGGCGGGTGTTTAAGCGGATTTACAACCACACCCTGACCGAAGCCATCCATCAACGCCGCTTGCAACAAGCCCGCAACATGCTGCTCGAGAGTACCGACACCATCGAACAAATCGCGCTTCGTTGCGGCTTTGAAGAGACAGGATATTTTCGCAGGTTGTTCAAACGCCACGAGGGGGTTTCGCCACGGGCTTTTCGCCAAATTTATGCCCGAATGCACGTCAACACGGGTTAACCAGCCATAATGCACCATGTCATTTCAAACCAATTTAACCTAGAGGGTGGGGACAAGCCCCACCCCTACGCCAAAACATGTACTTGTAGGGCGCGACCCTTGTGATCGCCCTTCCCGCGAAATCGGGAAGTTATTCAATCCCAAATCCCAAACAATTACAACGCGACGCTCGAGTGACCAACATTTACCAAATAGGTTTTGAGGTTTAAAACTTTCGGTTTTTTGGCGGTGCTGTCAATCTCAAAACCTTGCTGCGTTAATTGCTGCGCCTGAACTGCGATGCCCCCAGGATAAATCGCCATCAGTTCACCGTTCTTTTTCACCACCCGCCAAAATGCCATGTTTTCG
>JANLWR010000773.1:0-3472 GCA_031364625.1 Deinococcales bacterium
GCCCAATTTTCTGGGTGAACGGGCAATACCTGGGACCTGCCAGCATCGTTCAGGCGCACCGTTTTATTTTTGACTCTCGGGACAAGGGCGGCGCGAAGAGGCTCGAGGTTTTAAACCAGAACACGGGCGTTTGGCGTTGTCGCACGGCGTACAACTGCACCGAGGCTTGCCCGAGGGATATTCCAATCACGGATATTATTGGTCAGGTTAAACGTGCGGTGTTGTACAGCAATACTTGAATTTGAGATGAAATTTTTAAGGCTCGAGATTTGGATTCTCGAGCCTTTTTAGTTGGGTTTACATTGCCCGTCGTGGTGATTTTGTGAATCTCGAGCGTAAAAGCAGGATTAAACCAGTCAGGAGAAATGCAATTGGAATGCCAAACAATGCCAGTTTTGTAGGTTGGTTCTCGAAAAGACTTGAGGCTTCATCCCAATTATCGGGTTTGATATTCCAAAGTTGTTGTGGGCTGACCTCGAGTGCAATGTTCTGTTTTACTGAGTCAAGTACGCCTGTAACCTGATATTGCGGTGTTGAACCTGTATCTTTGGAGTCTATGGTGATCGTACCCAACTTTGCAGGTTTCCATTTGAGTTCGTTGGAGGAAACATTCAGGAGAATTGGAGAGGTCTCTGTGCTTGCAGTAAATTCGTGAACCATATTGCCCGAGAATGCGTATGCTTGGGTTAAATGCGTGACTGGCAGAACAAATGCCAATGTTAAAGCGCACCAAAAAGCATTTTTAGGTTGGCTCAGTGCAGCAACGATCACGCCAAGAACCAGAACACCAATACTGAACTCGAGATGATGGTTTGCGTACAACCAACTTGCCAGAACTGCCAGAATCACGACGCTCGAGATACTCAGAATATGTTTGAACATGCTTGCTCCTTTTAACTCGAGGTAAAATTGAATTCCGCCAAACGCCCATTCCAGTGCTGCAAAACCGTGCAATTCCTCGAGTTCCCTCAGCATTCCGCGTCCAATCTCGAGTTGAGGTTTTGGGTAATAATTGATGATCCAGCGCAGTAAAGCTCGAGCGATGGTTTTCATGTTTGGCTCGTTTTGAGCGTGGTGATTTGTTGAGGTTTGCTTTGAAATTGCAGGGCGAAATTTGTGCCGTCAGAGGTTAGTCGGTAGACGTGGCGTGGCGGTTTGCCTGGTGTGCTCGGCTCAAGCCAGGTGCTTTCCAAAAACCCGCTCGCCTCGAGCCTTGCGAGGATCGGGTAGAGCGTGCCTGATTTGAGGTTGGTGCGTTTGGAAAGGTCGTACCCGTGCTGCCAGGTTTGGGCTTGCTCGAGTAAAGCTTGAAGCAATGTTTGAGTTTGTGGGCTGGTGTTTGGCTCTCGAGGCATGATGTACTCTACATATGTAGACTTTGAAAGTCAAGCTCGAGATTCTGGTTCAGAATTTTATGCAGGTCTACCCGCACAAAGCCACTTGGTCATGTGCGGAAATGCAGCAACACCCATATCTGAAGCGCGTTTTGAATCTACAGTCATGCCGAGCCATTGCAACATCGGCACACCAAAACCATTGCCTTGAGTAAAAGTTTCAATCAACGAGTCGCCACCGCCTTTGTAACCATGCGCGTGAAACACAAACTCCAAAGGAATCTCGAGATGCACCGCCGCCGCGTAAGACCAGGCAATCGACATCATCTCCTCTGCCCCATCACTGCCAGCGTTTAAGGTTGTCTCGAGCCGTTCAGATGGTGGTTTGACCGCCAAATGCCCCGCCTCGTGCAACAAATCACCTGGGTATTTGAGTTTTGATTCGTCAATCAGCAACGCGCCGTGCTCGAGTTTGATGCCCGGTAAAAAACCATCATCTTCAAAGGTTGTACTTTGAACGTCCAAACCAATCTCGAGCAGGAAATCGACAATTTTCTTGGTGATGGGATTGTGCATACAGCATTCTCGAGGATGGACTCAAAAGCGTCAAGCTCGAGTTTGGTTAAGGATAAATTCCCCATTTTGGCAATCCCATGTCTTCGGGCAATCCGAGCATCAGGTTCATGTTCTGAATGGCTTCGCCAGCCATGCCTTTGACCAAATTATCAATCGCACCAAAAGCGATAATGCGGTTGGCGCGAGCGTCATATTTTACGCTGACATCGCAACGGTTGCTGCCAGCCACGGCTTTGGGTGTCGGCAGGTCGCTCGAGAAATGCACGAATGGTTCGTGTCTGAAGGTATCTTGATACAACGCCTCGAGTTCGGCTTGGGTGGTGGTTTCGCTGGGCGTGACATAACAATTCACCAGAATGCCGCGTGTGAACGGCGCTACCCTGGGGGTGAAGGTGACAATGCTTTTTTGTCCTGCCCGCTCGAGGTTGGCTTCCATTTCTGGCGTGTGTTGATGTGTGCCAGCGACTTTATAGGCTTTAACGTTTTCGTTGGCTTCGGCAAAACTGAAGGCTTCGCTGTTACGCCCTCCTCCACTGATTCCGGTCACACCGTCCACGATCACGCTGCCTGAGATCAAACCGGCTTGCGCTAGCGGCATGAGCGCAATCGTGGCGGCAGTGACAAAACAACCAGGATTCGCAGTCAAACTCGAGCCTTTAATTTGGTCTCGTGTGAGTTCTGGCAGCCCGTAAGCGGCTTTGGCGATCAAATCTGGGTTTGAATGCACTTTGCCGTACCAACGCTCGTACTCGGCGGCTGGAAGCCTAAAATCACCACTGAAATCAATGACTTTCTTACCCGATGCCAAAACTTTGGGCATCAAATCCATTGCCAGACCGTTTGGTAATGCCAGAAAAATAAAATCTGACTTGCCAATCACCGTGTCCAAATCTTCAAACACTGTCTCGAGCGTACTGTTCGACCAGCATTTGTTGAACGGCTGCCCTTCAAATTGCCGAGAGCTAAAACCCACCAGTTCAACTTCGGGGTGGCTCGAGAGAAGTCTTGAAGCTTCGCCGCCGCCGTAACCGTTCGCGCCAATAATGCCAACTTTAGTCTTGCTCACTTCAACACCTTAATTTCTCCACAAATTTTATTGACCAAAACCAAGTTCCTCGAGCCATCCATTAACTCGAGTGGAAGTATCTTTATTCTTACTCGAGAATGCGCCTGCATATTTTGATTGTACTCGAGGTTTTTTGTTTAAAACTTCCTCATCGAGAATTGTCACCAAAGCATGACATGAACCCGATAACTTCACAGGCTCAAGAAGTTTCACTTCTCCATTGGCTTCAATTTGGGCTTTGAATGTGGTGTACATAAAACCTCGAGCAACAGTTTAGCCCATCAAGTGATACAGCAAGGCTTTTTGGGCGTGCAATCGATTCTCGGCTTGGTCAAAAACCCTGGATTTGGTGTGCATGGTGGCTTCTTCGACCACTTCCTCGCCGTAATGCTCGAGTTGATTGCAGCCGACGGTATTTTCTTGCATTGTCTGCCCGCGCATTACGGCGAGGAAGTGGTCGAAGAAGCCACCATGCACACCAAATCCAGGGTTTTTG
>JANLWR010000792.1:0-2318 GCA_031364625.1 Deinococcales bacterium
CGGCAGGCAGCGCCGCGCCGTTGGCAACAGTTCTTGGCGCTATCGGTTCGATCTGCGTCGGTTGGGTGATCGTGTTATTTGCACGGCAATACACTGGCGCTGGCGCAATTTACGATTACGTGCGGCGCTCGGCGGGTGCAACCTTTGGCTAGTTCACCGCAGGCATTTATTTTATGGGCGCGATGCTCTTGGGTGGTGCCGGGATTTTTCTGGCTATCGGTTTTTTTGCCAACCTGGCATTCTCGAGTTACCTTGGCATCAACTTGCCGTGGTGGGCGTGGTCGCTGGTTGCCATTGGGATTGTCTTCGCCGCCAACCATTACGGCATTCAAACCGCCACCCGCACGCAATTGATCCTGACCGTCTTTGCAGTCTTGCCCGTGCTGATTATCGTATTCGCAGTAATTTTTTCGGGCGGTGCGCACGGCAACACGCTCGAGGTCTTTAACCCGAGCAGTCCAACCGCAGGTAGCTTATTCAGGGGTGTGCTGTTTGCAGTGACCTTGTTTATCGGTTTTGAAGCCAGCGCCAGTTTAAGTGAAGAGACCGCCAACCCAAAAAAGACCGTGCCTTTTGCTGTACTCGGCACGGTGTTGATCGCTTCGGTTTTTTATGTGATCGTGGTTTATGCAGGTGCAATTGGCTACGGTATAGACAACATTGCCAAATGGGCTGACCCTGCAAACCCTTCACAACTGGGGACACTGGGCAGCAAATTTGTTGGCGGTTGGATCGCCCCCTGGATGGACGTTGCCATTATTGTGGATATGATCGCCGTCGGCAGCGCCTTTACCGCCACCGCCGCCCGAGGCTGGTTTGCCCTGGCACGCCATAACCTGCTACCCAAAGCACTTGCCACAACCTCGAGTTACGGCACACCAATTGGCGGCAACCTGCTGGTGGCTGGACTTGCGGTGCTGTTGGTTGTGATTACCCTGGTTTCGGGCTTGTTTGTGATGGACATGTTCACCGCCAGCGCCTTGGCTGGAACGCTGTTAATCTCAAGCATTTACGTTGTGCTGGCAGTCTTGGCATTCAGGCTTGTAGCCGCAAGTGCGCCGTGGCAATACCTGGTGCTGGTCGGTGCAATTCTGACGCCAGTCCTTGCCATTTACGGTTCAATCTTTCCGTTCCCGCCCTACCCAGCCAACATTGGCGTCTGGCTGACGGTGGCAGGCGTCGTCATCAGCGCCGTGTGGACGTTAACCTCGAGCAAAAATCTTGGGCTTGTCAAAACCCTCGAGCCAAGTGAGGTTTAAAGCCTCTATTTTAAGGACTATTTTATGGAAACCTACAAACGCATCCGCGCACTTTTTCCCGACCATCACGGACTGGCACGTGGCAAGTACCTGCCGACGGCTCACGCGGCTGGCGGCACACACCACTGCATCACCACGTTTGCCCTGGCGTTTGACCGCACGATGGTCCCCGCCCCAGGCGCAAGGTTACTCGAGGGATTACCAGATTGCGACCTCGAGTTTGATATGCAAGATGTCCGTCCTGGTTGGGAGGCGGATACGGGCGTGGTGGTCGGTGATCTGAGTTTCCGTGGCGAAGCCCTGTCCATCTCGCCGCGCCATGCGCTACGCCGTGCAATCAAAGCTTGGAGTGATTTGGGGTACACCGTCAAAGTCGGCATCGAACTCGAGGCGTTTGTGATGCAACCCAACGGGCAGGGCGGCTGGACGGAATGGGACACGCCGGGCGCTTACGTCTACGGCACTGGACCCGCCGTTGACCCCGTGGGATTGATCGACGAAATCATGGAAGTCGCAGACCGCGTTGGGCTGCCCGTCGAGAGCATTAACTCCGAATTTGACACGCCGCAATTTGAAATGACCCTGGCTTACGGAAACGCGCTCGAGGCGGTGGACAATATTTTCTTGTTTAAACTGATGGCTCGAGAGATCGCATTCAAACACGGTTTGCTTTTAACCTATATGGGCAAACCCTTCGCAGACCGTGGCGGCAGTGGCTTGCACGTCAACCTCTCGCTCGAGGACAAAAACGGCAACAACGCCATGTTCGACGCCAACGCCACCGACGGACTTTCCAGACTCGCGCATCAATGTATCGCCGGGATGCTCGAGCATTTTGAAGCCAGCGCCGCGATTTGCGCCCCAACCGTCAACGCCTACAAGCGCCTCAAACCCGCGCAACTCGCGGGTTACTGGGCAAACTGGGGTTACGACCACCGAGGCGCAAGCATCCGTATCCCAGCCATCCGAGGGCGCGGCACACGCCTCGAGCACCGCATGTCCGACGGTGCAGCCAACCCGTACCTGGCAACCGCCGCCGTGCTGCAAGCCGCACTTTTG
>JANLWR010000805.1:0-7427 GCA_031364625.1 Deinococcales bacterium
GTGGTCTTGTTGCTGCTGACCGGAGTGGTTGGCATGACCGGTTACTTGCTGGTCTGGGATCAACGCGCCCTGATCGTGACCACCGCGATTATTCAAGCCCTGCAAAGCCTCGACGGCATTGTCGGCGGTTTGGGTTCGTTCATGGCAAAAGCGCTGCTGGCTGGCAATGAACCAAACAATTTAACGCTTGCCCGCATGTTTTTCTTGCATGTTGGTCCTGCGGTCTTAATTTTCTTTTTCTTGTGGGTGCATTACCTGCGTCTTCACCGTCCGAAGATCTGGCCTCCAATGTTCGTGACCCTCCTTACTGTGGGTGCAGTCGTACTGGCAGCCGGTATTTTGCCAGTCGAGAAAACACTTGCTGCAGGTGTGCCTCTGACCGCAGCCGGTTCTGAAAATATTGTTTACGATATTTTCTATCTGCTACCCGTTCTTGCCCTGCCCAATTTGGGCGGCGCTGGCGTATTGGCATTGCTGGTTTTGATTTTTGGCATCCTGTTTATTGTGCCCTGGTTGCCCCGCAAAAAGCATCGTTACGTCAATGTGGCGTTTGTAACCCCTGAAAATTGCACGGGTTGCCAACTCTGCGCGATCGACTGCCCGTTTGACGCCATCGTCATGGTTGAGGGTGCGAATCCAAATCCCAGAAACAAAGAATTGGCTGTGGTCAACGATGATAAATGCGCCGAGTGCGGCATTTGCGTCGGTGCTTGCCCCTTCCATGCGATTAACTTGCCCTTGGCAAACGAAGACATGATTAAAGACAAGGTGGTGGCACTTCTTTCATGACACAAGCAACGGAACTCAGCAGCGAAAATAAGCACCTTGCCAAAAACGGCAAACCCAAAATCATTGGTTTCGTCTGCGAGTGGAGCCTCGGGCGTAACGACATCATTCACGAAGACGGCACGGTCAAAGGTTACGAGCACATCAAAACCATCAAGATTCCGTGCAGCGGTTTTGTCAAAACCGAATGGGTCACGGTGGCGTTTGAGAACAACGCCCAAGGTGTGTTCGTGCTCGGTTGCCCCTTGGGCGACTGCCACTTCAACGAGGGCAATTTCATCATCAACGAACGCCTCAGCCAGCACGTCACACGCCTGACAAACCGCAAAACCATTGACGATGGCGGACGGGTCGCCGAACTGTACTTGGGTGTGACCGCCGAGGGCGAATTCACGCAGTCGCTCGAGGATTTCAGCCGTTACATCGAAAGCCTGCCGCCACTTGCCGCGCCCGTCAAGAAAGCCAAAGGCGCTGCCAAACCCGCGCCCAAAGCCGCCGCACCGGTTGCGGCAGCAGGAGGTGAGGCATGAGTCAACCCAGTCAAAACCTAGAGAATCACGATGTGATGCGCGTCGAAACTGAAGGGATCGAAACCCAGGAAAAAGACGAAAAAGGCATCAGTTACGTCATGAATTTGGTGGGTTTGTACCTGCTGTTTGCGATTTGCATGGTCGCCATCGCCTGGTTTGGTATTTTCAGCGAAGTTTAAACCCTGCTCGAGTCATCTGAAGTTTTAAGCCAAGTCAATCCTGCTTTGAGAGATTCTCGAGCAGGATTTTTGATCGGTGTTTGCGATATTCTGAAGTTCAACACAAATTGAGCTTTGTGCCCCTGAAAGCCAGGCACGTCAATCGGCAAGCCAAAAAAGCGTACACTTCTAATCCAGTCACTTCATTTTAGGAAAGCCAAGATGATTCGCAGTAAAAACCCTGTCATTGACCATAAACCCAAGGTGCTCGAGCAACTTGCCATGACCCCGCATGTGGTCATCGAACGCGGGTTTTGGCGCGACCAACAGGTACTCATCAAACGCTTAAAAGACATGAGCCGTAAAAATCCTGAAGTGCTCGAGCGGTTCGAGCGCGAGGGCGAAGTCATGGTGAAACTAGACCATCCGAACATTCCCAAACTCTTGTACCTCGAGCCGGGCATGGTGGTGCGCGAATGGGTCGAGGGGCGCACTTTATACTTTCATCTCGAGGAAGATCGAAAGATCGATATGCCACGCGTCTTGCACATTGCCAGGGGGGTACTGGCAGCCATCAACCACGCGCATTCTCGGGGCGTGATTCATCTGGATTTAAAACCTGGCAACATTCTGCTCGAGGATTGGGACCGGGTGCGGGTGATCGATTTTGGTTGCGCCAAAGATTTGACTTTGGAGAGCATCACCCACGTTGGCGCTCGGCTCGGCACACCCAATTACATGGCTCCCGAGCAATTTAAGGGCACGCGTCACGATGTGCGCAGCGATGTGTACAGCGTCGGGGCGATCATTTACGAAATGAGTGTTGGGCAATTGCCATTTTCGGACGCTTTCGCCTGGCTGGCGGGGCGCGGCAAACCGCCCACCATCTGGTCAGAGCACACTGGGCTAAATCAAATTCTGCAAAAAGCCATGCAGCGCGTTCCAGAATCTCGGTTTCAAACGGTGCTCGAGATGTTGATTGCGCTCGAGCAACTCGAGGTTTGAGAAGCGGTGGTGTTTGATAAACTGCTTGTATGTTTTCAGAGCTTGAACGCGAACGGATGTTGCAACTAAAATTTGTTGGCAATACTGTGATTGATCGTTTAGAGCAACTTGGTTTCTCGAGCTTAGAGCAGTTGCAAGGCGCGGATGCGAGTGTGGTGACGCTCGAGATTTCCAAAATGATTGGTTCGACCTGTTGGCACAACAGCCCTCAGGCTCGAAATGCGATTCAGGGCATTGTCAATCTAGCCAATCAAAGCAACGTCACTTAAATTGTTTGCTTACTCGCCGCCACTCGAGCTTGAACTGCTGCTTGAGCTTCCAGCATCGCTGCCCGTCACCACCGAAAGCTGCGTACCATCGCTTGGCGCAACCCCGCCAGCGTCCACACCGACAATGCCAGAGCCTCCCATTGCGGCGTCGGCGCTTGGTGATTGGTAGTAATTGCTGCTGCCAGATTCGACTTGAAAGGTTTCACCCGTGTCCTGATTTTGCACGGTGGTCTGATCGAGAATTTGGTTGCTTTGATCGTGCGCAACGCCGTCCTGAATCGCTTGGCGATCCCAGTAACCGTCCGTGATGGCGCTCGAGCCTGAATCAGAATTGCTCGAGTTTGAACCCGTAACCGCGCCAGAATCTGCGCCAAAACCACCGCTCGAGATGACTGGCATGTTGTCTTGATATTGGGTTTCGTCCGAACCGGTAGCGCCCGAATTCATATTTGCATTGTTGTTAAAATTGCTTCCCAGGTTGTTTGGCATTTGCCAGTTGCTCGAGTTGGCTTGATTGGCGTAACCCGCGCTGGGTTGCCGTTGATGCTCGAGTATATTCGAGACTGCCGATGCCGCCAAGACGAGTGCGACTGAAACCCAGATGATGGTCTTTTGCTGCTTGTTGATTGGCTTTTTCATGTTCGTTCTCCTTTGCAAATCTTTCTGCCTCGAGTATCGCAAGTGGCACTTAGCCAGAACTTAATGGGCAATGGTTTGGCATTCAGCACCCCAAGTTTGTTATGCTCATCTCCCAAACAAACATTCAATTCTCGAGCCTGCCTCGGGAAGAAAGCTCGAGGTTTTTATGGCACGGGTTTCCAAGTATTACGACGTACTGCGTGACGAACACGGCGAGAGATTTCTCGAGGTGGCGGTCACGGGTTTTCCACTTTTACGCCTGCCTTTAATGAACAAATCCACGGCGTTCACCCGTTCCGAGCGCGAGCTGCTCGAGCTTGACGGGTTGCTGCCGCCGCACGTCAGCACGATGGAGGAGCAAAAAGAACGTTCCTATCAACGTTACCGCTTGCAAAATAACGCCCTGGAAAAACATATTTATTTGCGCAATTTGCAAGACCGCAACGAAGTTCTATTTTTCGCGCTGGTCGAGGATCACTTGGAGGAAATGCTGCCGATTTTGTACACGCCCACCGTTGGCGATGCGGTCAAATTGTTCAGCCACATTTACCGATTCCCAAGGGGCTTGAGCATTTCCACTGACAACCTCGAGCATTCGGATCAAGCCCTTTCCAACGTGCCACTCGAGGATGTGCGCATGATCGTCGCCACCGATTCGAGCGCGATTTTGGGCATTGGCGATCAGGGTTTTGGCGGCATGGCAATCAGCATTGGAAAACTTTCAATTTATACTGTGGCTGGCGGTGTCGGTCCAGACAAAACACTGCCCGTCGGTTTGGACGTTGGCACAGACCGCCAGGATTTAATCAACGACCCGCTCTATTTGGGCGTCAAGCACAAACGTTTGACCGGTGAGGCATACGATAAGTTCATTGATACTTTTGTCGAATCCGTGACCGCACGTTATCCCAAAGCCATCATTCAATGGGAGGACTTTTCCAAAGACACCGCCTTCCGCGTGCTCGAGCGTTACCGCAAACTTGTGCCGAGTTTTAACGACGACATTCAGGGTACGGGCGCGGTCACGCTGGCGGGAGTATTGAACGCCTTAAAGCTGAAAAACGAGAGGCTCGAGGATCAAACCATAATTATTCACGGCGCGGGCGCGGGTGGCATCGGTGTGGCGTGGGCAATCCGTCAAGGCATGATGCGGGCTGGTTTGAGCGAACAACAGGCACAGATGCGGGTGCTGGTCTTGGATTCCAAAGGTTTGCTGCTCACAGATCGCAGCATGGAAGAATACAAGCACGCCTACCGCCAAACCCTCGAGCGCGTTGCAGGTTGGACGGTGGCGGGTGCAGCACCAAGTTTGCTCGAGACAATCCAACAATCCAAAGCGACAGTCTTGCTGGGGCTTTCAGGGCAAGGTGGGGTGTTTACCGAGCCGGTGGTCAAAGCGATGCTCGAGAATACCAGTCGTCCGATAGTTTTCCCACTGTCCAACCCGACCGCCAACACCGAAGTCCTGCCCGAAGACGCGCTGCGTTGGACGAACGGCGCGGCGATTGTCGCCACCGGCAGCCCGTTTGAAGATGTGGTCTTGAACGGTAAAACTTACCCAATCGGTCAAGGCAACAACGCCTTCATTTTCCCAGGCTTGGGTTTCGGTGCAGTCCTGGCTCGAGCCAGGGAAATTACCGACAGCATGGTGCTCGAGGCGGCATACACGCTTTCCGAAGAAACCCCGCAAAGCTCACTGGACGCTGGGCGCGTGTACCCACGGATTGCGGGTTTGCGCGAGGTCAGCATCAAAGTTGCGGCTCGCGTCATGCAAAAAGCCCTTCAAGACGGTGTGGCTGCCGAGTACCGCATCAGGGGTTTGGATTTGGCGGCGCTTGAGGCGTTTGCCCGAACAAGATTCTGGCATCCAAAATACTTACCGTTTCGCAAACACGCTTAAAAAAAATTGACCCCGAGTTCAAACGAGTGCGCTCCAAACGCACTCGTTTTTTTTGGTGACGCTCGAGTGACGCTAAAAATTGCAAACTTGAGTCACAACGGAGGAAACCATGAACACATTGCTGATTTTTCTTGCCGCCGCCGCTTTCGCCTCGGGAGGAATCGCCATGAAATACGCCGAAGGACTCTCGAGGCTGATGCCAAGTCTGGTGGCAATGGCATTGTTTGTTTTGGGCGCAGTGATTCAAACCGTCGCCATGAAACAACAACAGATGAGCGTGACCTACATCGCGGTGCTTGGACTCGAGGCGTTGCTGGCATTTTGTTTTGGAGTGGTGTTTTTTAAAGAAGGTTATGCGCTTACAAAAGTGGCTGGAGCAATGCTAGTTGTGATTGGCGTGGCTTTCTTACGGGTTTGATTCTCAAAATTTCACCCACGATCTGAACCTTTAAATTCACTCAAAGCAAAACTTGAGACTCGAATCCTGGCAAGTCCAGCGCCATTTGGAATCGTTGTTTAAACGAGAAGCTCAAGAAAAAGTGAATCTCGTACTTGACGTAAGGTTTTTACGGGATTAAATTGAGAACCATTCTCAGTTAAACCTCGGAGGTTATTAGAGATGTGGATTTCAACCAAAGCCCAATACGGTTTACGCGCCCTGGTCGAAATTGCCGCCGCCAACGGTGAAGCGATGGCGTTAAAGCACGTTGCCGAAAAACAAGACATCAGCCAGCATTACCTCGAGCAAATCGCTGCCAATCTTCGCCGTGCCGGTTTTATTCGCAGTGTGCGCGGTGCGTTCGGTGGTTACAAACTCTCTCGAGCGCCTGAAGAGATCAGTGCGCTGCAAGTCGTTGAGGCACTCGAGGGCAGCCTTGCACCTGTCAGTTGCATCGAAGACCCTGGCAGTTGCTCGCACGTGTCTGCCTGCGGCACGGAAAGCCTGTGGCGACGGGTGGACGGCGCAATTCGGGATGTTCTGGGCAGCACCAGCCTTGCCGACTTAATGAAAGAAGCCGAATTCGGCAATGCCGTGATTCAAATGCGAGACCATGTGGCGGCAGCCCAACCCTTACCGATGGTCTCGAGCGACTGACCTTATAGTAATTTGTCCGCCTTAATTTGGTGAAAGAGATTCTTGTCTAATACATGATTTCAAGCTCGAGATACCTATAATAAGCTGGACGCGCTAGTGGGGTGTGCCATGCACACCGTCTGGCACAAGTCGGTGCGCGGGGCGCACCCTACCAATATTTCCAATGCGTGTTTACCTCGATTATGCTGCGACCACACCGCTCGATATAGACATCGAAGCGCTGATGCGCCCATACCAATTTTTAACGGGCAATGCTTCAAGCGTTCACCGTGAGGGCAGCACCGCCAAAGAGGCACTCGAAGAAGCCAGGGAACGTTTGGGGCGTGCTTTGGGTTGCTCGAGTCGAGAACTGATTTTTACCTCTGGCGGCACTGAAGCCAACAATCAAGTTTTGTTTGGTTTGGGTTTGGCTCGAGGTGTGCATATCGTTACGACCGCCATCGAGCACAGTGCGGTGCTCGCTCCAGCCAGGGCGCTCGAGTTGTCTGGACGTTGCGAAGTCACGTATTTGAAGCCTGATGAATTTGGTGTGATTGACCCCGAACAGGTGATCAAAGCATTAAAACCAGAAACGATTTTGGTCAGTGTCATGCAGGTGAATAACGAAATTGGCAGCCTTCAAGATGTACGGGCAATCGCTGAAATTTGCCGCGCCAAAAATATTATGTTTCATGTCGATGCGGTGCAAAGTTTGGGTTACGTGCCCTTAAACGTGCTCGAGTTGGGTTGTGATCTGCTGACCATTTCGGCGCACAAGTTTTACGGACCCAAAGGTGTTGGCGCGTTGTTCGTGCGGCGCGGTCTGGAATTGCCGCCGTTGCTGTACGGCGGGCATCAAGAGAGCGGTTTGCGCGGCGGCACGCACAACGTTCCTGGGGCGGTTGGCATGGGTTTTGCCGCCGAAAAAGCGGTGAAGCTTCAACCCGCAGAATCTGTGCGGCTCGAGGGATTGCGGAACGAATTTCAAAACTTGCTGCTCGAGCATCAAAACGTCAGTTTAAACGGACACCCAACAAATCGCAGTCCGCGCCATGTCAACGTGAC
>JANLWR010000808.1:0-1536 GCA_031364625.1 Deinococcales bacterium
GTGGTCTTGTGCGGCGGCATGTGGACTCGAGAATTGGGTTTGAAAATTGGCGTAAACATTCCGCTTTTTCCAGTCGAGCATCATTACGTGGTGTCCGAACCGCTCGAGGGGGCATACGACGAACTTCCCGTTGGGCGCGACCCGAACCGTTGCATTTATTACCGTGGCGAGGGCAATAAGATCATGCTGGGCGCGTTTCAGGCGTACACCAAACCTTGGGATGCCAAACCGATTCCGCATGATTTCTCGAATGCGCTGCTCGAGCCTGACTGGGAGAAATACGCTGACCCACTCGCGGCAGGCAAGTGGCGGATTCCAAAACTCGAGCACGCCAAATTTGAAAAGTTTGTGAATGGTCCCGAATCGTTCACGCCCGACAACAATTTTTTGATGGGCGAAACCCCAGAATTGCCTGGTTTGTTTGTGATGGCAGGCTTTAACTCGGTTGGCATTGCCAGCGCGGGCGGTGCGGGAAAGTACCTTGCTGAATGGATTGTGGACACTGAGCCGAGCATTGATTTGTGGTCGGTGGACATTCGGCGTTTTGGTCGCGCCATGAACAACCGCCCGTTCTTGCGCGAGCGTGTGACTGAGGTTTTGGGTTTGCATTATCAGATGGCGTACCCGAACCGCGAACCAAGCACGGGACGCAATTTACGGCTTTCGCCGCTTCATATCGAACTCGAGAAAATGGGCGCAAGTTTTGGGCAGAAGGCGGGTTTCGAGCGTCCAAATTGGTTTTCTCGAGACGGAAATACAAATGTTGAATACGGTTGGGGGCGGCAAAATTGGTTTGCAGCCCACGAATCTGAGCACCGTGCCGCTCGAGAAACCGTGGCGGTTTTTGACCAGTCAGGATTTGCCAAACTCGAGGTGAAAGGACGCGATGCACTGACAGTTTTGCAGCGCTTATGTGCGAACGAGATTGACGTTCCAATTGGTCGCGCCGTCTACACCGCCATGCTGAACGCTCGAGGCGGTTTTGAAAGCGATCTGACCGTGCTGCGTTTGGGACTCGAGGATTTCAGGATCATTACTGGCAGTTCGCAGGCGGTTCATGACGCGGATTGGATCAAACGAAACATTTTGCCGCTCGAGCACGTGACCCTAACCGATGTCACCGAAAGTTACGCCGTGATTGGCGTGATGGGACGAAGTGCCAGAACGTTACTCGAGCGTTTGACCGACACCGATATTTCACATGAGGGCTTCCCGTTTGGCACGTTCAAAAACCTCGAACTTGGCTTCTCGAGCGTGATGGCGGTGCGAATCACTTACGTTGGCGAGTTGGGCTGGGAATTGCACGTGCCAGCCTCTCAAGCCATGCAAGTGTACAAAGCTTTGATGCTCGAGGGACACGATTTGGGGATCGTTAACGCTGGACATTACGCGATCAACTCACTGCGCCTCGAGAAGGGCTACCGGGCTTGGGGCGCTGATATTTCCCCTGAAGACACGGTGCTCGAGGCTGGGCTGGGGTTTGCGGTCGCGTGGGACAAAGAATTTATTGGCAAGGCAGCGCTCTTGGCGCAGAAA
>JANLWR010000819.1:0-1522 GCA_031364625.1 Deinococcales bacterium
TAAAACATGCCAGCTTTGGTGTCACGGGCAAAAACGACCAAGCCGCCAAAATCGAAACTGTGATTCCAGGCTCGAGCGCCCAAAGCGCAGGCATCAAACCGGGCGACCTGATTGTATCGGTTGACGGCGTACCACTCGAGAATTTTGCCGAACTTGCCGCCATGATTGCTCACGCCGCGCCAAACACCAGCTATAACCTCGAAATTCTACGTGCAGGAAAGCGACAAACCATCAGATTGCAATTGTGAGGGCAAAAATAAACTAGAATGCGTGTATGGATAACAGTACCGCCCTGAAAGCATTGATTGAAGAAATCGTCAAACGTGCCATTCTGCCGCTCGAGACTGAAATCAAGACCTTGCGAAGTGAACTCGAAGCCATGAAACACACTGGCGTTCGGGTTTTTGATGACCGTCACAAAATCGAGGGCGGTACAAAAATCGCCTCTCCCGGTCTTGAACAACTCGAGATTGACATTGTCGAGCCGCCATTGACTCCAAGTATTCCCGTTGCCAGCGAGATACCAGCCGAACGAACCGACTTCGCAAGATTTTTGCAACGCGGTTTGGAACAAGAACAAGAGACCTACAGGGAAGAAAAACCACAGATGAGCCAGAAGAAAAAAGGTTGGAATCCGTTCAAGCGTTAATTTTGGGATGCTCGAGCATTAAAAATCAGAATTTCCTGATGTTAAAATTGAGAAACCGTGTCCAGCAGGGCGACCACAATCTTGACCATAAAATGCACCTCACGGGCATGGTCGCAGGGTCGCCCCTACGAAATCCATTGACTTCACGGTTTTCGTTCCATTCCAATCGATTCCCGAACGTGCTATCCTGAAATCCCGGAGGGGCTGATGCCCGCCGGATTTTCTTTTTTCGCAACCCTTCAAAATCTCGAGCCAAATTACTCGAGTAAAGGATGTTTTGATGAAATACATTTTTGTGACTGGTGGTGTGGTTTCAAGCCTTGGAAAAGGGGTCGTCACCTCGAGTTTGGGCGCGTTGCTTCGCGCCAGAGGACACCGCGTTGCCGCCGTAAAAATAGACCCGTACATCAACCTTGACGCTGGCACGATGCGCCCGTACGAACACGGCGAGGTCTTTGTCACCGCCGACGGTGCGGAAACCGACCTTGACCTTGGCAATTACGAACGCTTCATGGACATTGAAGTGAAACGCGCCAGCAACATTACAACTGGGCAAGTCTATAAATCTGTGATCGAAAAAGAACGCGCCGGCGAGTATTTGTCGCAAACCGTGCAAGTCATTCCTCACATCACCGACGAAATCAAAGACCGCATCCGCCGCGTGGCTCTCGAGGTTCAAGCCGATATTTGCGTGATCGAAGTTGGCGGCACTGTGGGCGATATTGAAAGCCTACCGTTTCTCGAGGCAATCCGAACCATGCGTTTTGATGAGGGGTACGAAAACACGGCATACATTCACCTCACGCTCGCGCCCACGGTTTCTGGTGGCGAAATCAAAACCAAACCCACCCAGCACAGCGTCTCGGCGCTGCG
>JANLWR010000820.1:0-2593 GCA_031364625.1 Deinococcales bacterium
GCCCGGGTACGCCCAAAAGTTTGTCCAAGCCATCTCGCAACGCCTTGATGCCGACACCGCCCAAAAGTTTCAACGCACAATGGCACTTTCGGTTGGTGTTTACACCGCGCAACGCTAACTGTGCGCTTTGCGCAACGCTAAGGAATTAGGATTTAATAACATCCCGATTTCGTGGGAAAGGGTGAACACAAGGTTCACCCCTACAGCACGACGTTTTTCTCGTAGGGGCGCTGCTTCTTGACCATAAAACGCACCTGGCGGGCATGGTCGCTTGCTGCGCCTTGCATTTACGGAAGTTATTTCCGACCAATTCCTTACCTCAAGTTTTTACTTTCTAAGAATTTATTGGCGAGCAAAAATGCTCGTGGCGACAAACTGTTTGAAGGAGAAGGATTATGAAAACATGGGGATTGATTGTGCTCTGGTTGTTCGCGGCAACACTGGTTGGTTGTGGCGGTGCGACTCCAGCCACCATAGACAATGTGAACATTACGACCGCGACCACCACAATGGTCAGTGGCTCGAGCCAACTCGTTTTTGCCGAGGTTAACGGCACTGGGGCTTTTAATAAGAACATTGCTTGGATCACCACGGCTGGTCAACTCTCTAAAACAACGGGCAGCGCCATTGCCTTGACCGCACCAGATGTTTCGAGTGGCAGTTCGTTAACCCTTACAGCCACAAGTACCGCAGACCCAAGCAAATCAGATTCGGTCGTGATCAAGATCAATCCAATCCCGACCAACCCGAGTGTCACCTCAGTTGCCGCCAGCGCAAAAAGCTATACTTTAAACGCAGCCAGTCAAACGATTGTGAATGCGGTGGTACTGGGAACAAACGGTTTTAGCAACGCCATCAATTGGAGCGTTCTCAGTGGCGGCGGAACACTGTCGGCAGTCACAGGAACAAGCCTGACTTACACTGCACCCAACACGTACTCCCCGAGCAAAACCTTCATTCGGGCGAGCAGCGATCAAGACCCCAGCAAATCGGCGCTCTTGACCATCAACATCAACCCGTTAAGCGCAAACTCGAGCATTACCAACATCGAACTGAGTGCCGGTTCAAATCCTGTCAACGCCAGCGCAGCCACAACCATTACGGCAAACATTGTTGGAATTGGAACATTCGGCGATGGTCTAAATTGGAATATTGACAGCGGTGTGGGCAGCCTTGATGCCGTGACCGGCTCGAGTGTGACCTTCACCGCGCCCAGTGGATCAGACGACAGCATCACCGTTCTCCGGGCAACCAGTGTTCAAGACCCCAGCAAAACCGCCACGATCAGTTTAACGATCAATGCCCTCGTGCCCCCCAACTCGAGCGTGACAGATGTCAGCATAACAGCAACAAAAATAGCTTTGCGTGAAGCCGAAACCACGAATTTAACCGCAACCCTGACAGGAACAGGTGCTTTTAACAGCGCAGTCACTTGGAGTATTGCCAGCGGTGGTGTTGGAACACTCTCAAGTATTGCCAAGAATACGGTTGTCTACAACATGGCTCTGAGTGTTAGTTTTGGACGGGTGGTGCAAATTCTGGCGGTCAGCAAACAAGACCCGTCAAAGAAACAAAGCATTTTTATCAGTATCAATCCGATCAAAGCCAGTTTGGCTGCGGGTTATACCCACTCCTTGGCGTTAAAAACCGATGGCACGGTGCTGAGTTGGGGAGGCGATGGCTCTGGACAGCTTGGCGATGACAGCACCCTGGCAAGCAAATTCACCCATGTCGCCGTGGCTGATGCCAGCAGTATTGTTGCCGTTGCGGCGGGTGCCAATCATTCTTTGGCACTCAAATCTGATGGCACGGTGCTTGCTTGGGGTTTGGACAATTCAGGGCAACTTGGTGATGGTCCAGTTAATCTTGGTAAAGCCACACCAGTTGCCGTACTCGATGCCACAAATATTATTGCTATTGCGGCGGGTGGCAATCATTCTTTGGCACTCAAATCGGACGGCACGCTGCTGAGTTGGGGAAACGATAATTCTGGGCAACTTGGCAATGACAGTGCGACAGCAAATCAGTCTGTGCCCGTTTTGGTCGCTGGAGCAAATGGCATTGTTGCCATTGCCGCAGGCGATGCCCATTCCCTGGCTTTGAAGTCGGACGGCACGGTGCTCAGTTGGGGGCGGGACGAGTCTGGACAACTTGGTAACGACACACCAAAAGAAAATAAATTCACACCTGTCACCGTCAGCGAAGCCAGCAACATTATTGCCATTGCGGCAGGCGGAGGCTTCTCTATGGCTTTAAAATCGGACGGTACGATGCTCAGTTGGGGGTCAGACGATTTGGGACAACTTGGAGATAATGTTGCGCTTGAAACTCAAACGATACCCGTCGCGGTCAGTCCTGAAGCCAATAGCATTATTGCCATTGCCGCAGGAGATTCCCATGCCCTGGCTTTAAAATCAGACGGCACCCTGCTCAGTTGGGGATGGGATGGTTCTGGACAACTTGGTGACAACCCAACAAAAGCCGATCAATCCACACCTGTTGCGGTAAGCGTCGCCAGCGACATTGTTGCCATTGCAGCAGGGCAAATTTATTCTCTGGCTTTAAAATCCGACGGTACCATGCTCAGTTGGGG
>JANLWR010000830.1:0-4389 GCA_031364625.1 Deinococcales bacterium
ACCGCTCGAGCCGCAACCGCCCTTAAACTCGGGTGAAACCATACCGACAGACAACCTCGAGACGATACACTCGAGCTTTGCGCCAGAAGGAACAGCCGTGGACAACGGTGAAGCAAAAACAGAACTGACACCCGTCGAAGCTCCAACTTCGGCGGAGGTTGTCACGACACCAGAGCCTCAAGCAGACCAGGCTCAAACGCCTGAGCAGCCTGTCATTGCCGATTCGACTGAAACGGCAACTGTTAACAGTACAGACACGAACTCGAGTGAGAATACGCCAGAATCCTCAGACTTAAGTCAAGAAGTCATGACAGGCGCATTGCTCGAACCTCACTTCGAGGATATTCCAGACCCTCTGGCAAAAAGTGATTTTGAAACCCTTGACACGCCACATCATTTGGAGACTGAAGATGGGGTTTTTATCGCCGATGATGACAGTCCTCCGCCTTCACGACTCACCAGCAAAGAGCCAAGCTCCATTGCTGGTTATCTTGAGGATGAGGTGCTGCTCTCCGAAGATGACGCGGTAACCAGTTCGAGCAACCAAACCCTGAGCGATGCCTCAAGCATTCATCTCGAGCGCGGTGAGTACAAAATCTTAGATCACGATGCTTTCGGGCGCACTTTTGCCACCGCGCCCGACGGCTCTGAGGTCATGATTGTTTCCTACAAAAGCGGGGCGGAATTGACCCGCACCTTGTACCCGCACCCGATGTTGCCTGGTTTGATCGACACTGTTCAACAAGACGCTACGACCCTGATCGCGCACCCAAAACCCGAAGGTCAAACGCTGGAAAGCGCGATTCTGGGGGCTGACAAACGTGCGGCGGTCAGCGCCATTGTCGATTTGGCACGCTTTAACCGTTACGTTTTTGCCAGGGGTTTTAGTCTGACAGGTCTTGACCCGAGGGACATTTTATTGTCGCCAACACGATTGCTGCGCCTGCCAAAAGTCCAGCGTATCGGCGACACCCCTCCCGCCGAAGCCCCGCGCTACGGCGCACCCGAACGCGCCGCAGGTTTAAGCGTCAACGGTACAGAGGGCGTGTTTAGCCTGGGCGCTCTTTTGTATCACACCCTCATGGGACGTGCCCTGACCGAGGGCGAACTGGTGCAAGACTTCCCAACCACCCCAGGCGCACCGCAGGTCTTTACCAACATGCTAAGTGCCCCAGACACTCGAGCCAAGGCGGGAGAGGCGCTCGATTTGGTCACGCGCCTTAACCAAAATTTTGAAGCTCGAGCCTTCTGGCAGATTGGGCTTGCCACCAGCGTGGGTTTAAACCCAGACCGCAGCGTCAACGAGGACGCCGCCGGTTACAGAAATGTCTCACAACTTGGCGATGCCGGACGCGGTGGCTTGCTGATCGCCTGCGTTTCCGACGGCATGGGTGGCATGGCGAAAGGTGAGGCGGCATCGCAAGCCGCCGTTCACGCCTTTCTCGAGTTTGACATGCTCGAGGCGAGCGTACCGATTGCCAAAAATGCCACCATCGAAGCCAACCGCAAGGTGCTCGAGGCACTCGAGGGCAAATCGGGCGGCTGCACCTTTACGGGCGTGATCGCCGACGGCAATAGGGTCGTGCTCTCCCACGTCGGCGACACTCGAGCTTACCTGATCCGCGCCAGCCGCGCCGAACCCGTACAACAAATCTCGGACGACCATTCGATGGTTGCCATGCTGGTCAAAATGGGTGTCATCACGCCCGAAGCCGCGCACAACCATCCCGACTCGAACAAAGTCATGCGGGCGCTCGGTTCGGCACGTGACATGGGTGCAGAATACGTTGACGCCCACGAAGTCAACATGCAAGCTGGCGACCGCTTGATTCTGGTGACCGACGGCGTTTGGGGGGCGTACCTGCCAGCCGAATTTGAGCAAGCCCTGCAAAGTGAAATAAGTGCCCAAGACCTTGCCGACCATCTGGTGCGGCAAGCCCTCGAGAACGGCTCGAGCGACAACGCCACCGCCATGGTGCTCGAGTACCAAGAGCGCAATCCGTTGTAAGTTTTCAAATTCGAGTTGCCATATTTCAGGAGTAAGTGAATGATTGTTTGTCCGTACTGTGCCACCGAAAACGATGAATCGTCGGCAAATTGCAAAACTTGCGGTGCAAGTTTGTCAAACGCGAAATTCCCCACGGCATTGCCAGTAGGCACGTTGCTGCAAGGTGGCAAGTACAAAATCGAAAAAATTTTGGGACAGGGCGGCTTTGGCATCACCTACAAGGCATTCAACACCGCTCTGGGCATTCCGGTCGTCGTCAAAGAATGCCATCCAATGGGCGCAAGCCGTACCGGCACAACCTTGCGACCACCGGGCACAATGCAACGCGCCGAATTTCTCGAGACCCGGGCACGCTTTGCCGACGAAGCCAAACTGGTGGCGCAACTGACCTTAAGTAAACCCAACCCAAACATTGTGCGGGTCTACGATGTCTTCACCGAGAACGAAACCGAGTATTACACCATGGAGTTTCTCGAGGGAAAATCCTTGGCAAAAATAGTCGAGGAACGCGGCACGCTGCCCGAATCGGAGGTCATCGAAATTGCCCGCCAAGTCATACTGGCACTTGACGACGTTCACAAAGCCGGTTTGCTGCACCGCGACATCAAACCCGACAACATCATGATGGTTTCGCGCGGCGCGGTCTTGATTGATTTCGGTTCGGCACGATCTTTCGCCGCCACGGGCAAGCAAAGCATCATCGTCACCCCAGGGTACGCACCGCTCGAGCAGTACGCCAGTGAAGCCAAACGTGGACCGTTCACCGACATTTACGCCCTGGCGGGCACGCTCTATACCGCTTTAACAGGTTTAGAACCTATACCTGCCACAGACCGCGTTTCCGGCACAAAACAACCAACCGCCAAAGAATCAAATCCTAAAGTATCCAAAGGTTTTGCCGATGTTCTCACTCGAGCCATGGCAATGAAAATTGACGAGCGCCCACAAAGCGCCGATCAATTCCTGTCCGAACTCGAGAAAGCCGTTGGCGGCAAAAGTGGCAATGCGCCAAGTTTTCAAAAAACCCAGCAAGTCACGAACAACCGCACCCAAACCATGCCCCAAGTTCCTGCCAACACCTGGCTGCCGGGCAATGCCGCGCCGCCAGTCAACAATCCAAATACCCCCGTCTTTCAAGGCAACCCGCCAGCCAATTACAAGCCAAACATACCCGTCCAAACCGCCGCCGGCAGCTCGAGCGTCTGGGATTGGGCTTGGATTCCGTATGCCATTTTGGGCGCATTGTTTATTGCAGGTTATTTCAGAATTTTAGGAACGTTCTCGCAATACGCCATTTTGGCTGGCTTGTACGGCACGGTCTTGCTAACCGCCTATATTTTCTTGCAATGGCTGATCGGCACTTGGATTGGACGTATCGTGTTGTTAATTGCCGCAGGTTTGGCGTTCGCCTACTTCAACGGTTATATCAAGTTCAATTAAATCTCGAGTTTTAGGGGAGCAATTCAATGGACAAGTACATGGTCAAACCTGGAAAGACTTTCAAACTACTGAGCATTAAACCAGACGACACTGGAAAGTTCGACGCCGACACTCGAGCCGATTGCGAAGCCAAAACCGAAGAGTTAAAAATCAAAATGGCGAAATTGCAAAATATCTTGTTTGCCTCGCGCAACCATGCCCTGCTGGTGGTCATTCAAGCGATGGATGGTTCTGGCAAGGACAGCCTGATCGGCAATGTTTTTGACAGCCTTGCTCCAAACGGTGTGCAAGTCACGTATTACAAAGCCCCAACCAGCCTCGAGCTGAGTCACGATTACTTGTGGCGCATTCACAACGCCTGTCCCGCCAAAGGCATCGTTGGCATTTTTAACCGCTCGCATTACGAAGATGTTTTGATTACCAGGGTTCACGGTTGGTGCGACGACAAAACCGCCGAAAAACGTTTTGCCCAAATTCGTAATTTTGAACAAATGTTGAGCGAAAACGGGACTACGATTCTGAAATTACACCTGCGCATCAGCCCCGAAGAACAAGCGATTCAACTTCAAGAACGCATTGATGACCCGACAAAACGCTGGAAGTTCAACCCAGGTGATCTGGTCGAGCGCAAATCTTGGGACGATTACATGCGCATGTACGAAGAGGCGATGGTTGCCACCAGCACCGACCAAGCGCCGTGGCACGTCATTCCAGGCGACAAGCGCTGGTATCGCAATTATGTGATTGCAAGCATCATCGTGGAGGCGCTTGAATCCATGAAGCTCGAGTATCCAGCGGGCGATAAAACTGTGGACTGGGCAAATTTAAAAGTGGTATAGCCTCTGTGCTCGCATTGAAGCTCGAGTTTGAAGGCTCGAGCTTTTTGATTTCATACCCGTTCTAGCCCCCAACAGGTATGATTGTCTGACACAGACTTTTGG
>JANLWR010000840.1:0-9971 GCA_031364625.1 Deinococcales bacterium
TAAAAGATAATCCAAAATTATCAGGTACTACTCACAATGTTTTCGGAATCCCAGATGGAGTTTCTATCAATCTTTTTATTAGAAATAAATCATCAAAAACTACATCTGAAGCCGCAAAAATCTACTATTTTAGAGTTGATGAATACTGGAAAAAGGAAAATAAACTAAAATATCTTGATGAAAATACAATTTATTCGGATTTAAACTGGATAGAAATTAGAGTTGATGAGCGAAATAATTGGACAATTGAAGAAAAAGAGAGTGATTTTAGTAATTTAATTTCTATTGCAAGTAAAGAAGCAAAATCTGAAGATGTTAGTGCTCAACCGACAATTTTTAAAACTTATAGCCTCGGAATCAATACAAATCGAGATGATTGGGTATATGGATTTCTTGAAGATCAAGTTCAAGAAAATGTTCAAAAACTATCCGAAAACTATAACGTTGAAATGTTACGCTGGATTACAAATGGAAAACCGAGTGACCTTGATATTTTTTTAAAAGACGATGAAACAAAAATAAAATGGAGTAGTCGACTTAAAGAACGACTAAAACAAGAAAGACAATCGAGTTTTGATGCGAATTTAACAAGGTCTGCAATTTTTAGACCTTTTACTCGAAGATTTGTTTACTTCGATTCAGTTTTGATTCATCGCCAGGGTATGTTTCGCAAAATTCTTCCCTCTCGAGATTCCAGTAATTTATTACTCATCATTGGCAGTTATGGTCGTAAAGCATTTTCTGTTTTTTGTAGTAACAGATTAATTGATCTCAATTTCTATGCTGATCCTGCTCAATGCTTCCCCTTCTACGTTTATAACGAAGACGGCTCTCACCGCCGCGAAAATATTACAGACTGGGCGCTCGAGCAATACCAAAACAAATACGGAAAAGACACGACCAAATGGGATGTGTTCCATTCCATTTACGGACTGCTGCACAGCCCCGAATACCGCAGCAAATACGCGGCAAACTTAAAACGAGAATTGCCACGAATTCCACTGGTCACACCTGCTGCGTTCAAAGGATTTCTCGAGGCGGGGCGTGCGCTCGCCAAACTTCATGTGGAATACGAAACCGCACCAGAATACAAGCTCAAACACCTCGAGAATCGGGACGTGCCTTGGACTTGGGTTGTGACGAAAATGAAACTCTCGAAAGACAAAACGCAATTGATGGTCAACGACGCGCTGACATTGACTGGAATCCCGCCAGAAGTTTTCGAGTACAAACTTGGCAACCGCAGTGCGCTCGAATGGATTGTTGACCAGTACCAGGTCAGCACCGACAAACGAAGCGGTATTATCACCGACCCGAACAACCCCGACGACCCCGAGTACATTGTGCGACTGGTCAAGAAGGTCGTGACCATCAGCCTCGAGACGGTACGGGTTGTACGAGGGCTGCCAAATCTCGAGGTTGATGCGTGATCGAACCCAACCTCGAGACACTGCTCACCAACCTTCGCGGTCTGGTTCATTCTGCTCGAGCACGGGCGGCAGCACGTGTGAACAGTGAACTGGTGATGCTATACTGGGCTATCGGACAGCGCATTCAACAAAATATTCTCGAGCAAGAACGCGCTGATTACGGACAACGGGTTGTGATTGAACTGGCAAAAACCTTGACAACAGAATTTGGACAAGGTTTTGACCGCTCGAATTTGTTCCGTATGGTGCAATTTGCTGAAGTTTGCCCTGATTTGCAAATTGTCGCCACACTGTGGCGACAATTGAGTTGGTCGCATATTCGTGAGCTTTTACCGTTAAAAGACTCTTTGCAACGCGATTTTTACGCACAAATGGCAACCCTCGAGCGTTGGAGTGTTCGCACCATGAGGGAACGTATGAACACACTCTTATTCGAGCGTACAGCTTTGTCAAAGCTACCAGAAGTCACAATCAAAGCCGAACTCGGGCGTGTGCGGGATTCTGGTCAAATCACGCCCGATTTGGTGTTCCGTGACCCGTACATGCTGCATTTTCTGGGTTTACCCGACCTACATTCCGAACATGATCTCGAGAATGCCATTTTGCAGGATATTGAAACCTTTTTGCTCGAGATGGGCGCAGGGTTTACCTTCGTGGCACGGCAAAAACGCATTTCGGTGGGTTCGACAGATTACCGTTTGGATTTGCTGCTTTATCACCGTGACTTGCGGCGTTTGGTGGTGATCGAACTCAAGCTCGAGAAATTTCAGGCGGCGCACAAGGGGCAGATGGAGTTGTACCTGAATTGGTTGGACAAATACGAGCGCCGAGAACATGAAGAAGCCCCCATCGGTTTGATTTTGTGTACCGAAACCGATTCTGAGCATGTTGAATTGATGAACCTCGAGCGCGACAACATTCGTGTGGCAGAATATTTAACGCAACTTCCAGCACTCGAGTTGCTGCGTGAACGCTTGCACCATGCGATTGAAGTGGCTCGAGCACGTGAGGAGGACAAAACCTAATGTTCGAGCTTCGTTTGCTGTTTTTCTCAAGCGACGTAATCTCAAGAGTTGATTGCATTGCTATTCAATGACTACAGCTCGAGAATCCTCAGCTTTTCCCACCAAACACCGTGGTTTGCGCCAACCCAAACGAGGCTCGAGCGCGAATGTCTTGCGATGAACTGCCGACCAGCACTTCAAATTCGCCCGCTTCGGCAACCCAGGCGTGTTGCAGGTCGTCCCAGAAGGCAAACGCTTCTCGAGCCAGGGTGATGGTGACGGTTTTGGTTTCTCGAGGCTCGAGGATGACTTTGCTGAAATTCTTGAGTTCTTTGTTTGGGCGGTGGACGCTGGCGAGAGGGTCGCGCACGTAAACTTGCACGATTTCTTGCCCCGCTCGAGCGCTGGTGTTGGTCACATCCACTTGAATGCTTAAAGTTTGATCTGGCTCGAGTGTGTCGGTGCTCAGGCGCAAGTTGCTGTATTCAAAACTCGAGTAGGAAAGCCCGAAACCGAATGGGAACAATGTTGGAACATCTTTTTTCTCGTAATACCTGTAACCGACGTAAATCCCCTCGCCGTAATACACGCGCCCATTGTCGCCTGGGTAATTGATGAACGTTGGGTTGTCCTCGAGCCGCAATGGGTAGGTTTGGGTCAGTTTGCCGCTGGGGTTCACAACCCCGAACAGAACGTCAGCAATCGAGTTGCCGCACTCCTGCCCTGGAAACCAGGCTTGAACCACACCAGCGACCCGCTCAAGCCACGGCATAACGATGGGTGAACCGGTTTGCAAGACCACAATCGTGTTGGGGTTCGCTGCCGCCACGCGTTCAATCAAAGCGACTTGCTCGCCTGGAAGCTCGAGGTTGGCGCGGTCATGCCCTTCAGATTCCCAGTCGCCGTTCGTGCCGACGAACACCAGCGCGACATCCGAACTGGCGGCAAGTGTGTCGGCGCGATCTATGGCGTCGCTGGTAATCGGTGGCAGGTGTCCAAGCCTGAAGGCGGCGAGAAAACTGACATCGGCGTTGTTGTACTCGAGGCTGAGTTGATAGGTTTTGCCAGCGACCAGCGAAATGCTGCCGATCACTTCGGTCGTCCCAAAACCGAAGAAACTATCGCCTTTGGTTTGTTTGCTCCAGTTGTCAACGATCTCTTGTCCGTCCACCAGAACACGGGTTTTGCCAACGCTTTGCACGCTAAATTGATGAATCCCGCTCGAGTCTGGGGTGTAGATGGTACTTAATCTTGCCGAAAACGCAGTTGGGTTGACCCCAGGCGCAATTCCACCAAACATCAACTGCTCGCTGCCCTGAACAATTTGGCTGCTGACTGCCGCACCGCTTAAGTCTTGGTTGTTAAAATACTCGAGCTTCAAACCAGCTTCCGTTCCAGTGCTGACCTGTTTCCCCTCGAGCTTCGGTAGCAACTTGTGGTTGGTGCAACCCAGTTCGTAACCAATTTGAAGCTTGTCACCGACAACGTTCTGAATCCCCTCGAGTGGTGTGACCACGTAATGGGCGCTGACTTGGGCGCTGCCACCACCCATAATCTGCGCGGTTTTGACGTTTGGTCCAATCAGGGCAATGGATTTGAGTTTTGACTTCTCGAGCGGCAAAATGTTGTTGGCGTTCTTTAACAGCACCATGCTTTCACTGGCAGCCCGCCGAATCAAACTCTGATGCTCGAGACGGTCAATGGCTTGCTCGGTTTTGGCTTCGGGGTCTTCAAACGCACCGACACGTTCAATGGTTCGCAACAATCGGCGCACAGCCTCGTTGATCGCCTCGAGTTTCACCTCACCCGCTTCAACCGCTTTGACCAGTGCCTCGCCGCGCCAACGGGTTGGTCCTGGCATCTCGAGGTCAAGCCCGTTGTTGGCGGCGTTTACAATGCTGTTCGTACCCGTCCAGTCGGACATCACGATGCCATCAAAACCGTATTCGGTCTTGAGGATACCTTGCAGTAACTCCGCATTTTCGTCGGCGTGAATGCCATTGATTTTGTTGTACGACGACATCACGCCCCAGCTTTTGGCAACTTTGACGGCGGCTTCAAACGGCGGCAGGTAAATCTCGCGCAGGGTGCGCTCGGTTATTTCGCTGCTGATGGTGTTGCGTTGAAACTCGGATTCGTTGCCAATAAAATGCTTGACCGTCGCACCAACTTTTTGCGATTGCAAACCCAAAATATACCCCACCGCCATCTGCGCCGACAGGTACGGGTCTTCGGAATAACACTCGAAATTGCGTCCGTTCAGTGGCGAACGGTGAATATTGACCGTCGGCGCGAGCAGCATGTGCGCCCCTTTGGTTTTGGCTTCCTCTGCCAGCGCCACGCCAACCTCAAACATCAAATCTGTGTCCCAACTCGAGGCGAGCGCCACGCCCACAGGAAAGCAGGCGGCACTCACGCTCGAGCCAACAATTGAGCCACCCCCTCGAGCACCGTTTGGACCGTCAGAAACTTTTATTGAAGGGATTCCCAATCGCGGTATGGCAACCGTTTCCCAGAAGTTTGCGCCTGCCATCAACGAGACTTTTTCGGGCAGGGTGAGTTGGGTTAAAAGCGTTTCGATGCGGCTTTGTTCCTCGAGCGTGTTGTTCATGGTTTCTCCTGTAAAGATTTAGAAAACTGTAATTGTGCTGTCTACCCACTCTTGACCATAAAACGCACCTTGCGGGCATGGTCGCTCATCCCCAACTCTTCTTGATTCCAAGACGCACCTTCTTGACCATAAACTTGCACCTAACGGGCATGATCGCTTCGGGCGGAATCGCCTCTCCCAACATCACTACCGTTTGCACACAACTATTCGGCTGATGCCAATTCGTGCGAAAGGATGCAGCAAGCAGCATCCCTACAAACCTTGTTTTTGACGTAGGGGCGCTGCTTGCTGCGCCCTGCCTTTGCTGTCTCGAAATGGTGCTTATGGTTCACAAACTTAAGATTTTGATTCCATTGTGGTAGTAAAGAAAATATGTCTGGGAAAGATTTTCTCGAGATGTGTGCAAACCGTAGCGCCGTACGGGAGAAGGTGGCGAGGAACGAGCCGGATGAGGGCTTCAGGCGAGCTAAAGTGTATTTTTTGCTGTGAGGCTCGAGTTTTGGTATGAGGGTGGCTCAACCCATTCCTAATTTTTGAAGATTCTTAAAACTGATTTCTAGACTCTCGAGCGGTGGGCGTTGACAAATATCTTGTTCCACGATTCCCCATTGCACCCCAATGCGTTTGGCAGTCTCGAGAATGCCTGCAATGTCAAGCGAACCCGTCCCAACTTCCCCAAAGGTTCGCGCCGCATCTTTGGTCATGTCTTTGAGGTGAACAAGTGGCACGCGACCCGAGTATTGCTCGAGGAAGGCAATTGGGTTTAAACCTGCGACAGCCGCCCAGTACACGTCAATCTCGAATTTTACAAGACTGGCATCCAGTTCTTGTGCCAGAAACTCGAAAGCGCTGGTGCTGCCAAAAACGGGTAAGAGTTCAAAATCGTGGTGGTGATAGCAAAAGGTAAAACCGTTTGCATGGCAAGCTTGGGCTGCATTTTTAAGAATTGGCACAGCAGCGCGGTAATCTTCGGCTTTACGGCGTTCGGGTGGCAACCACGGGCAGGTGACATACTCGAGTCCCAGGGTTTTGGCTTCTTCAATCACGGTTGGAAGTTCGTTTTCAAGGCGTTCAACCAGCATGTGAGCGCCGATGGCTTTCAAGCCGATTTCATCAAGTTGGGCGCGAATGTCTTCGGCTTTCCAGTGTCCTAAACCACCAAATTCGATGGCGCTGTAACCAATGTCTTTAACGGCTTGAAGGGTTTTTTTGCTGTCTTGGGCGAACAAATCGCGCACGGTAAAAAGTTGAACTGCTAATTTGGATTCCATGTTTCCTTCCGTTTCGGTGTTCATTTAAGGTTTTTGCAAATGCTCGAGCATTGAATTGAAAATCTCGAGGTCGTGACGGTAATCTGCGGGACTGGTTTTTGGTGGGTTGCCTGTTGTAACAGATTCGTAAAACGCTTGCCACTGGTTGGTAAAATTATCTTCAAACGCGGGTTGGACGGTCTCGAGTTTTATGTCACTGTTGTCTGCGCCACTGATGACGGTTAAACGGGTTGCCAAATAACGCACGTAAGGTGTGTTGTATTCGACTCGCAAGGTTTGATTTGCAGCGTAAACCTCGAGATGACAGTCAAACCTTGCCACGCCGTCAATGCCCGTCTCGAATTGGCAAATAAAATCACCATAATCAAATGCCGCACTGATGAATAAACCGTTGAAACGTTGCGCGGCATACAGCACCCGTTTGGGCATACCCAGCAGTTCTCGCATGGCGGAAATATCGTGGGTGCTTAAACCCAGTAAAAGGTTGTAACTCGAGTAAATTTCTGGTGGCGCATCACCTAAAACTTCATGCAGTTTTTGCTGATTCAAACGGTTTAAGTCACTGATGGCGCTTTCGGGGACATCGTCGCCACGAATGACTTTGGAAGTGTTCTGAACCATCAAATGGTTAAAGCCAAGCACATCATGCACCCGTGCCAACTGAATACCTTTAAGCATTTTGACTCGAGCCACCGCTTCTTTAAACGCCGTGGCATGACGGCGCATGTAACCAACTTGCACTGTCAAACCCGTTTTCGCTTGGGCGGCAATAATGGCATCGCTATCAGCCAAGGTCATGCTCATCGGTTTTTCGACCAGCACGTGCTTGCCATGCTCGAGCGCAGCCAGGGTTTGCTCGGTGTGGTACGCGTTGGGTGTGGAAATCAAGACCGCATCCACCTCGGGCAGCGCCAACAAATCGCGGTATTCCAGACAGCGGTGCTTGACCTGATGAAGGTTGCCAAGCCTTTCGAGAACGACTGCACTGACATCCGAAATCGCAATCACTTCAAAAATATCCTCGAGAAACTTAAGGCTCGGGAAATGGTTGATCTGCGCGACCTCGCCGCACCCGATGATGCCAATCCGGATTCGAGGGTTGTGGGTGGTATTGGTCATGGATACCTCGAGAATTCTTAGAACGTGTGTATGAAGCCGCTAGCGACAAGGGGCAAAAGGCAAAGGGCAAAGGTAAAACCCTGATATGTGTTTTGAAACCAAGCTCTTGACTTCACTTTCGCCTTTCGCCTTTCAACTTCATCAACAGGCTCTTATTGCGCCCCATGAATCGGTGGCTGTGCTGCCAGCACGGGATCATGCAGGATGCAACGAGCCAGATGCCCAGGCGCGACCTCGTACATTTTGGGTAATCCTTGGCTACATGCCGCTCGAGCGTGTGGACAGCGTGGCTCGAATGGACAACCGGGTGGCAGGTTGGTCAGGTCTGGCACTTCGCCTCGAGCCTCGACGCGCTCTGAGCGAATGCTTTCTTCGGGTTTTGGTGCGGCGCTGCGTAACAATTGCGTGTACGGCATTTGTGGGGATTCAATCACTCGGTTTGCGGGACCAATTTCGACGATGTGTCCTGTGTACATGACCGCCACACGATCAGCCATGTACCTTGCGCCCGAAAGGTCGTGCGTGATGAACAACATTGCCAGACCTTCCTGGTCTTTTAAATCGAGCAGCAGGTTCATGATATCCAAGCGAATGGACACGTCCAGCGCACTGGTCGGTTCGTCTGCAAGGATTAATTGCGGTTGCGTCGCCAGAGCGCGAGCAATCACCACACGCTGGCGTTGCCCGCCAGACAGTTGGTGCGGACGTTTGACCGCCCATTCTGCTCCTGGCGCAAGCCCGACACGCTCGAGCAGCGCGTTGACTTTTTCTTGCACTGCTGCCCCTCGAGCCAGTCCCTGGTTGATGATGGGTCGTGACAGGATGTACCCAATGGAGTTCAGTCCGTTCAGGCTGCCGTAAGGGTCTTGAAAAATCATTTGCACGTCTTTGCGAAAGCGCTTCAGACCAGCGCCCTTCAAATGGTTGGGAATGAGGGTGCCGTTCATTTTGACCGTGCCAGCATCGGGTTCGTGCAAGTGAGCGATCAGGCGTGCGATGGTACTCTTGCCGCTTCCTGACTCTCCAACCAGGGCAAGCACCTCCCCTCGAGCGATGTTGAAAGACAGGTTGTTCACGGCGGTAATACTTTTTCTGGCACGACCCACGCGAAATACTTTGGTCAGCCCCTCGAGTTCCAGGGCAGGCGCGGTGTTTTTGGGGATTGATTCATTCCTTGCTAATGACATTCACGCCTCCTTTCTGGTTCTGGATGAAGTTATTTGGAAGACCGACAGCGGACGGGTGCAGGAAACAAGCGACGCTGTGACCAGGCAGAATCTCGGCTCGAGCGGGTTTGAGAACATCGCAAGTGCCAGGAATGCGCAAGTGGCAACGCTCAAAAAACGGGCAGCCCGTCAGTTCCAGCGCCAGGGACGGCGGACGACCAGGAATTCCTTCGCGACGTTCTTTGGGTCCACTGAGCGGTGGGAAAGCCGTCATCAGTTTTTGGGTGTAAGGGTGCTTTGGCGCGGTGTAAATCTCTTGTGCCGTTGCTTCCTCGACAATCTCGCCAGCGTACATGATGGCGATGCGGTCACTCATTTCGACCAGCAACGAAAGATCGTGCGTAATAAAAATAATGCTGATTCCCAAGCGGCGGCGCACCTGGTCGATCTCTTGCAAGATCTGGCGTTGCACGACCACGTCAAGCGCGGTGGTGGGTTCGTCCATCACCACCAGTTTCGGCTCGAGCGCAAGCGCAATGGCAATCACCACGCGCTGCTTCATGCCGCCAGAAAGTTGATGCGGGAACGCATCGAGGTAACTCTCGCGGATGCCAACCAGTCGAAACAATTCTAAGGCTCGAGCCTCGAGTTTGGCTTTGTCGGTCACGCCGTGGGCTTGCATTGCGTCGTAGACTTGTTCACGTATTTTAATCACGGGATTGAGCACGTTCATGCTGGCTTGGAAGACCAACGAGTATTCTTTCCAGCGAACGCGACGTAATTCCTCGGGCGTGAGTGCCAGCAAGTCTGTGCCATTCAGGCGTGACTCGCCGCCAAACACCGCACCAGGCGCATCCAGAAGTCTGGTGGCAGCAAAGGCAAGGGTACTCTTGCCGCAGCCAGATTCGCCTGCCAAGCCCACAAACTCGCCAGGGGCAACATGCAGGGTCACATCCCGCACGGCACGAACTGCACCGTTTGGCGTTTGATAACCAGCATCCAAGTGGTCAATGGCAAGCAGTGCGCCGTCGTTCGCAACTCGAGCCGTGTTTGTGCCGTTACGACGCAGCACTTTTGTCGCTCGAGTCTGGTGGTTGGCTTTGGGATTGCTGACCTCATCAATGCCGAAGTTGAGCAAGGCAAAAGCCGTGCCCAACAGTGCAATACCAAGTCCAGGTGCAGCGATCCAGAGCCACGCGCCTTGCAGCAATGCCTGCTTTGCCTGCGCCCAGTAGAGCATTGTCCCCCATGTGACCTTACCCACGTCACCAATGCCGATGAAGGACAGCGCCGCCTCACTGAGGACAGCGAACAGCGCTGTGCTGAAGAAATTTGCGGCGATAATTCCCGCAAGGTTGGGCAGCATTTCC
>JANLWR010000844.1:0-2142 GCA_031364625.1 Deinococcales bacterium
ATTGAAATTCATCGGTCATGGACTGATGAATTCGGTACGCTCGTCGCCACGCTCGAGGGACGAAGCGGTGGACGTAGCATCCTGGTGATTGCAACTCTCGAGGATGCTGAAAACACCCTGCAAGTCTTACAAACCATACCGAGCTTCAAAGGGCGCATCATCCTGGCGATTCTCGAGCAGCTTCACACTGTCCCACTCGAGGTACTGATCAAAGCAAACCAACCTAACATTGTGCTTGCCCTCGAGCCAAACTGCGCTGGCATTGCGACCCGAGGCACAGCAATGACCACGCAATCTGAACAAGTGATAACAAGCACCGGCATCACTTATCTCGAGCCTGGAAATTATGAAGCCTGGACGGCAGGACACCTCGAGCCAGCAATCACGACCAACCAAGAGTACCCAAGCATTGCCGCCAGCGTCGCTGCCAGCCTCAAAATACCGTGTGCCGCCTGCGATTTAACGCATTTACCAAAGTTGCTCGAGATACTGCTTGGTCAAAATTCGTAGATTATTCATATCTGGCAAGGTATAACAAACCATGTTTGAACCCTCACAACTCATTCAAAGCTTCGGTTACTTGGGCATGTTTGGCATTATTTTCGCCGAAACGGGCTTGCTGATCGGATTTTTTCTGCCAGGCGACAGCCTGCTGCTGGTTGCAGGCGTACTTGCCAAAACAGGAACACTTTCACTGCCAATCACGATTCTGGTTTGCACTTTGGGGTCAATTCTGGGCGATCAACTTGGGTACTTTATTGGTTTGACCGCAGGACCCAAAGTTTTCAACCGCCCACAATCACGGTTTTTTGACCCAGCCAACGTCACCCGCGCTCGAGCTTTCTTTGACAAATACGGCATGATTACGATTATCATTGCCAGGTTTATTCCCGTGGTACGAGCCTTCGCCCCGACAATGGCGGGCGTGACCAAAGTGCCGTACTCGAGGTTTCTGCCTTTAAGCATTCTGGGCGGCGTGCTTTGGGGCGCTGGCATTACGACCGTTGGTTACGTGCTCGGCGGTTTGATTCCCAACCTCGAGAAGTACATTTACCTGGTGATTGGCGCTGGAATTTTGGCGGGGGTTGTACCGAGTGCGATTCATTTATTCCGTACTGGAAAACAGCATTGAAAACTCGAGAGACATTGTGCCTCTCGAGCCGAAATTTATGACTTACTTCAAAGCGTTGATTACTGGTGTGAACAGTGCCTTGCCCAATTTGGCGTGCGCATCGGCAGATAAGTGGACTCCATCATCACCATCTACCGTGCTGACGACGGTTGCCGCATCGAAGAAGGCAAAACCAGCCGCTGCCGCCATGGGTGTCACAACACCTGCAAGCTGTTTTGATTTTTCAACAGAATTCGCATCAAAAAACTGGGCATAATTGCTCGAGATTTTGCCGAGTGGCACTGGCGAAACGATCAAAACTTTTGGTGGAGTATAATTCCTGTAAACATCTGTGGTGCTGACAACAATATAGGCGAGACCCATCAGACCGTCGGCGATCATTTGCGTGGTGTGTTTGTAGTCTTTGCGGGTGTCGTTCGTGCCGAGCATCACCACCACCAAATCGAGTGGCGCATGGCTGACGATGGCGGGTGGCAGGTACTCCTTGCCATTTGTCGCCGCCCCACCAAAACCGCAAGAGGTGTCGGTAATATCAACCGTCCGACAGGTCAAACCTTCCTCGATGATTTCGTATTGATTGCCGAGTGCTTTGGACAGCACGCCAGTCCAACGGACATCTGGGGCATAGCGTGTTGTGATGGACGGCTGGAAGCCCCAGGTGTTCGAGTCGCCAAAAACCATTATGTGTTTAACATCACTCGCGTTTTGCGCTTTCCCAAACGCCAAGCAAGTGATGAGCGAGGACACAAGCGCAATAAATCTGAATGCTTTCACGGTTTTTCCTCCTCGTAAGTCCTAAGCTTTTCGAGAGACGAAACTCGAGATTTGGATTACTGCGACCCATCCGCTTTGGCGCGTTCAATCACTGCACCTGCCACATCTTGCCCAAGCTTCAAACCCGAGGTCTTATCGCTCTCGAAGTGAATGCCAGCCGTGATCCTCGAGTCGGCAGCATCAACGGCTTTTGCACGAATGAATGCCGCATCTTTAGGAAAGTAAAACGCCGCGAT
>JANLWR010000873.1:0-16517 GCA_031364625.1 Deinococcales bacterium
AACCATTGGCGCTGTTGGCGGTACGAACCTTCCTAGAAAGCAAAATCTTCAAGGTTTCTCGGGTCTAGATGCCATGACGGGCAAAAGCAATTTCGATATTTCAGAAGCAATTTTAATTCGATTGCTCGAGTGCGTCTCTCAAACCTCAAACATGTTGGTCATGATCGTCAAATCGAGCGTGGCAAGAAAAATTTTGCGTTACGCCGCAAAACATAAACTTGGAATTGTAAATTCGGCATTGTATGGCATTGATGCCAAAAAAGAATTCAACGCTGCCGTTGACGCCAGCGTTTTTGTCTGCCAAGGAACTCGAGCAATCCCTAATTATGACTGTCAAGTATTTGCTGACCTTGAATCAAGCATACCAACACACATAATAGGATTTCAAAACGGACATTTGATTGCCGATGTAAAAGCCTACACTCGAGCGCAGGCGTTCATTGGGCAAAACGCTCTTGAATGGCGTTCTGGTATCAAGCATGATTGTGCAAAAATCATGGAATTGCGCCAAGTTGAAACTGGTTTTGAAAACGGTTTGGGCGAACGTGTCAACCTTGAAATGGATTATCTTTACCCAATGCTGAAAAGCTCCGACCTTGGCAATTCGCGGCTCGAGCCTCGATTGTGGATGATCGTTCCGCAACAATTTATTGGCGAAAATACGCACGGTTTGCAAGCCAGAGCACCGCTCACATGGGCTTATCTGATGCGTCACCGTGAAGCTTTGCAAGCAAGGCAAAGTTCGATTTACAAGAACAATCCAGAATTTAGTATTTTCGGCGTTGGAGATTACAGTTTCTCGAGTTGGAAAGTTGCGATTTCGGGTTTGTACAAAAGCCTCGAGTTTCAAGTGATAGCGCCTTGGAATAATAAACAGGTGGTGTTTGATGACACTTGTTACTTCTTGCCCTGCCAAACCCAAGGAGAAGCACTCGTTATTCATGCGCTGCTATGCTCCAATGAAGCTCGAGATGCCTTAAGTGCCTTGGTATTCTGGGATGAAAAACGCCCAATTACCAAAGAACGCCTTAATCAACTTGAAGTGCAAACCCTTGCCGTTCATTTAAAGTCTCGAGTGATGGCTGAGTTGTTGGCAAAGTATTCAGATGTGCGGGTGCAAACTCAAATTCGTGATGTGTTTACCAAATTATGCCGCGAATCTGACCAGGATGTACCTTTGCTTTTTGGTTAAAGTTTGTTGCCAAGAACGTACTCGAGGCTGTGAAGTGGATTCTCGAGATGAAACTCTAGCTTCTGCCAAGGACGTAACGCATGGTAGGCTCTGCCCATGAGTAACTCGAGCGCCCCCGAAAACCTCGAGTTATTAGAAACAGCAGAACACTTCCCCTATGCCGCGTACCGTCCTGGACAACGTGAAGCCCTGCAAGCGACTCGGGCAGCATTTGCCAAAGGCAAGCGTTTTGTGATCGTCGAAGCGCCAACAGGTGCTGGTAAATCTGGTATTGCGGTCACAATGGCAAGGGAAGCGAAAAGTGCTTACGTTCTGACCGCACAAAAATTATTGCAAGACCAGTACGCCCGCGATTTTCCCGATCTGGCGGTGGTTAAAGGTCGCGCCAATTACCCGTGTCTGGTCATGGACACCCACGCTGGCGCAGCGCCGTGCATGGCTGGGCGCAAGTTCCCAATCTGCGAGGAATGCTCGTACATCATCGCCAAAGATGATGCCCTTCATGCGCACACCGCCACCCTCAATTACTCGTATTTTCTGGCAGAAATCAACCACGCGGGCGCATTCCAAAAACGCGACCTGTTAATCTTGGATGAGGCGCACAACACCGAAGACATGCTGATGCGTTTTGTCGAAGTCTACGTCTCAAAACAAACCCTGGCTCGAGCGGGCATGGACATCGAATTTCCGACCAGCATAGACATCGAGGAACGCATTCATTTCGCGGTCTCCTTGCTGCCAGAGGTGGCGAAAGCCTTGTACAAACTCGAGATGCACCTTGAAGACCTCGAAGAAATCCCGCCCGACCTTGCCACGCACAAGAACGAACTCGAGGGACTCTGCAAACGCCTTGCACTGCTGCGTGACGACACTGACGCGGCTTGGGTCTGCGAGCAATCCGACGATCAGGGTTTGATGGGCGGCGGCGCGATGTGGTGGCGTTTTCGTCCCGTGCGCGTCAACACCTTCGCCTACGATTTTGTGTTTAAACATGCTGACCGCGTTTTGTTTTTGAGCGCCACCATCCTCGACCCGCAAACTTTTCTTCGCGCCCTGGGAATTCCACTCGAGGATGCCGCCTTCATTCGTGTCCCCTCGAGCTTCCCCGCCAAAAACCGCCCCATTTACCCGCTCAACGTCGCACGGTTAAACCGTGACACCCTCGATGCCGAACTGCCCCGCATCACCAACGTCGTCATGAAACTCCTCGAGCATCACAGCAGCGAAAAAGGCGTGATTCACGCGCATTCGTACAAAATTTTGCGACATCTCGTCTCGAGTTTGCCAGGAAAATACCAGAACCGTCTGATCTATCATTTCGGGGCTGAAGGACGCGAAGATGCGCTGGAACGACACCTCTCGAGCAAGAAACCCACGGTTTTGCTGACGCCCAGCATGACCGAGGGCATCGACCTGGCAGACGATCACGCCAGATGGCAGATCATTGTCAAAGTGCCGTACCCGTACTTGGGCGACCCGCAAGTCAACGCCCGCCGCAGCATCGACCCGAGTTGGTACGAATGGCGCACCGCATTGCGCCTCGTGCAAGCTTACGGACGCGCTGTGCGAAGCAGCGACGATTACGCCAGCACTTACATTCTGGATTCTCTGTTTCCAAGTTGGGTGCAACGACAACGCTCGAGGTTGCCGTCATGGTTTATGGAAGCGATAGCCCCAGCGCGGCAGGTGCAAAGTGAAACTCAATCAGACCACCACTGATACAGTCAATTAGTGGTATACTTGTACAACTATGAATCAAACTCAGTTGCTCGAGAAAGTAAAAGTAACCCATACGCTCACCCGACGCACCCGAGATGAAGTGCGTCAACTTGTTGCCCAAGGTGTTGCAAAAGATGCCAGCGATTTTATTGAACGCGCACTTGAGCAAGCCTTACGTGCGGAAAGACTCAAGCATTTAGACCTCGAGCTAGAAGCTTTCGATGATCCTGAGTATCGTGCTCAGATTGCCAAATTTGGCGATACAGGACTCGAAGACCTTCAACCGTTCTTGAAAGACAACGATGCCTAACCCCAAAAGAAGAGAGATTTGGCAAGTTCAGTTTGATCCAGCATTAACGAGCGAAGGGGCTGGTGAGCATCCAGCCATAGTTTTCAGCGTTGATAAGCTTAATGACTCCAAAATGCCATTGACCACAGTGATGATGCTCACCAGCGTCCAACCTAAACACGAAGGAATGTTGAATGTTCGACTCGAACCTGATGGACAAAACGGTTTAACAAAAACATCTTGGGCGCAACCACATATTTTTCGAGCCGTTAACAAAGAGCAACGTTTGATACGACGACGCGGTGTACTCGCAGTTTCAGATTTTGAACGGGTTGAATCAGCTTTACGCGAAGTTTTGGGTTTGTGAAATGAAAAACTCGAGCTATTGCAAGGCGCGAAGCCTCGTTATAAAACATCAAAAAAGCTCGAGAATCAGATTCTCGAGCTTTGATCTAAATAACTTTTAACTTACTTAACTTCGACGGTTGCGCCAGCGTCAACCAATTGCTTCTTGATTTTCTCGGCTTCGTCCTTGCTGACGCCTTCTTTGACAGCGCCGCCGGCTTCGGTCAAGTCTTTGGCTTCTTTCAAGCCCAAACCGGTGATGGCACGGACTTCTTTGATGACGTTGATTTTGTTCGCGCCAGCTTCTTTGAGGACAACGTCGAACTCGGTTTTCTCTTCGACAACGGCTGCTGGACCTGCTGCGGCTGGACCTGCGGCAACGGCGACGGCTGCGGTCACGCCCCAGGTGTCTTTGAGGGTGTCAATCAAGTCTTTGATTTCTAAGATGGTGGCGCTTGAAAGTTCTTCGACGATACGTGCTTTGTCTAAAGCCATGGTAATTCTCCTTAAAAGTCTCGAGCTGTCTCGAGGTTGAATGAAAGCTGTGGGTTAGGTCTCGAGTAGCTCGAGTTATGCCGAAGCTTGTTGGACTTTGGCATCGAGAATGCCGACGAGTTCCTGTTGTTTGCTGCCGAGCACGCCAACCAAGTTGGATGGTACGGCTTCGAGCACGCCGAGCAATTCTGAACGCAGAACGTCCTTGCTTGGCAGGCTGGCAATGTCTTCAAAACGCTTCGCATCGATGACCGCACCGTCCAGAACGCCGCCTTTGGCGTTTGGAATGCCTTTGTCATTCTTCTTGGCGTAATCTACCAGGGCTTTGACTGGTCCGATGGCGTCTTCGCCAACGAGCACCAGTGCAGATGGACCTTTTAAGAGGTCGTTCATCTCAAAGCCTTTGTCTTTGATCGCCAGGTTAATCAAGGTGTTTTTCGCTACTACGAGACGTGCTCCCACGTTTCGGAGTTCTTTGCGAAGCCCACCCAGCCCCTCGCTGGTCAAACCTTGGTAGTTCACGACGTAGAAGCTCGATTGTCCCTCTAAGGACTTGCGAAGCGAAGTGAGTGATTCAAGATTGCGTTGATTTGCCACTTCTTCC
The DNA here is from genome assembly GCA_031364625.1 of Deinococcales bacterium. Classification (GTDB taxonomy): domain Bacteria; phylum Deinococcota; class Deinococci; order Deinococcales; family JAAFIG01; genus JANXTZ01. The sequence continues at coordinate 4,645 of JANLWR010000873.1, forward strand.
TCCTGTCGTTTCACCAGCAACACAAAACCGCGTTGCAGGCAAGTTTCTTACCTCAAAACGCGGGATTTAGGCATTAAGAATTTTAAGCCCTACTCTCGCATCTCGGCAGGTTCTTTAAGTCTTGCGACCCCTGCTGTCATTGACGCTCGTAACCTTGCGGTTACGCCTGATTCACCAACCTTTTACAGTTTCGCACGGTGTTCAGGATGCTCGAGTTACCCCAAGCCGAAAAAGGGTATCACAGAGTCCCGAACTTGTAAAGGCGTTAATCTGCAACGTTTGATGCCAGCAAGTTGTGAAACGCAAATCCCGCCGCGCCGACCGTGACCGAATCCAAACCAAAAGAGCAACGTTCGACGGTGACATTGCGGTAATCTTTGCCAAACAGCCGCCGCTCGAGTTCCTGGGTGGCGGGTTGAATCAGCGCATCGCCAAGTTCGGCAACGCGTCCGCCCAAAATCATCAGTTTGGGATCGAAAATATTGGCGAGGTTGCCCAGAAATGTCCCAAGGTGAATCGCGGTTTTGTGAATGATTTTGACCACTATCGGGTGGCGCTGCTCGAGTAGCTCGAGAATCCTTTTTAAATCGGGGCGCTCGCCCGTGCCAGTTTCGATGGCGCTTTGAATGGCGTTTAGACTGAACAGGGTTTCGGCGCAGCCAACACTGCCGCATGAGCATTTTTGACCATTTGGAACTACTGTCATGTGTCCCCACTCGCCAGCAAAACCGCGTTGACCGTGATAAAGACGGTGATCGAGGATCAAGCCGCCACCGATACCGGTGCTCATGTGAACGTACAGCAGGTCGCCGTCGTGCTTGTGTGACCCAAATAAATAAACCGCCATGACCGATAAATTGGCGTCGTTGTCGACAAAAATGCGGTCTTCTGGAATCTCAGGGATTTGCTTTTGCAGCAGGCTTAAAAACGGCATGTTTTCCCAACCCAAACTGGGGGCTTTGAGCACCAAGCCCCTGCTGACATCGACGGGTCCTGGAATGCCCACGCCCAAACCGAGGATGGTTCTGGCGTTTAAAGCGTGGTTGGTTCGCAATTTTTTAACGCATTTTGCCAAACTCGAGATGGCATTGGTGGCGTTGCTGAAATCACCGGTGATGCTTTCTCGAGTCAGAATTTCGCCGTCAATGGTGGTGGCGACGCAACTGATCTCATTTAGGTTTATTTCTGCGCCGAGCAGGACAAATCGGGCTTCGTTTAAAAACAAGGGAATCGAAGGTCGTCCCATTGCCAGGCTGATCCCACCCTCGCCAGTGCGCAGCCAGCCGTCCAGCTCGAGTTCTTGCACCAACAAACTGACGGTGCTTTTGGTAATGCCCAGTTCTTTGGCGACGTTGCTTCTCGAGATGCCAGGGTTTTGCCAGACCAATTTGATAACTCCACTGCGATGGAAGCGTTTGGAAGTGATTTTTTCGCTTGGGGTTGAGATCATAATGTTTTTAAAATCTTGGTTTCCCAAGTCGGGAAATCCCAGAAGTCCTTAAAGACTTATTTCATTTTTGTAACTAAATCCAGTATAACATGACGCACTCGAGAAAGACGATTTGATAATTTTTGTGTTCTGGACAGCAATACAATCAAAAACAATAAATCTTGAACTGGATATTGACAGATCGACAACCAGGACTGTATGCTCACTTAGTACAAAAAACGAACAAAAGATTTACGTGCCCTCTGAGAAGCCTCGGACTGTCTTGCAAGCGCCTCGATTTGAGGTACAATGCGAACGATTCCAGGAACTCAAAAACGGCAAGAAATTGAGTAAGTCGTGCTTTGTCACGGATGGAATTTTGGCGCTACAGTTTCAGGAGGTTGTATGAAGAAATGGCAAATTGGTGCAATTGGTCTGCTCTCAGCGAGCTTGCTCTCTGGTTCTTTCATGGCGCTCAATAGTAGCGCAGGTGCACAAGGCGGCATGGTTGTCGGTGTGAGCTGGAGCAACTTCCAAGAAGAACGTTGGAAGACAGACGAAGCCGCGATCAAAACAGCTCTCGCAGCAGCAGGCGCAACTTACGTCAGTACCGATGCTCAATCATCATCAGAAAAGCAAATCAATGATGTTAACACCTTGATCACCAAAGGCGCGAAAGCGATTATCCTCCTGGCTCAAGACAAGGACGCCATCGGACCAGCCATCGAGGCTGCCAAAGCCGCAAAAATTCCAATCGTGGCTTACGACCGCTTGGTCGAAAACCCATATGCTTACTACCTGACCTTTGACAACGTCGAAGTGGGTCGCATCATGGGACGCGAAATCTTGAAAGTGAAGTCGAAGGGTCAATTCGTTTTCATTAAAGGCGACCCAGGCGATGCCAACGCAGAATTCGTTTACGGTGGACAACGCGAAGTCCTCGAGAAGAACATCAAGAGCGGCAGAATTGTCGTTGCAGCGATTCAAGCAACCGAAGGCTGGAAGCCAGAAAATGCTCAACGCAACATGGAACAAATCCTGACCAAACTCAACAACAAAGTTGATGTGGTCATGTCCTCCAACGACGGTATGGCAGGCGGCGCCATCGCCGCTTTGGCTGCCGTTAAGTTGGCTGGCAAAGTTGCAGTTTCGGGTCAAGACGGCGACTTGGGCGCTCTCAACCGCGTTGCGCTTGGAACACAAACCGTCAGCGTTTGGAAAGACTCACGCGCTCTTGGTAAAGCCGCCGGCGAAATCGCTGTCGAACTTGCCAAAGGTACCGCTTTGACCGCCATCAAAGGCACAAAAGTCTTTAAAGACGGTCCAAAGAAAGTCGCCATGAACTCAACCTTGCTTGCCCCAATCGGCATCACCAAAAAGAACCTGAACTTGGTGCTTGACGCTGGCTGGATCAAGAAAGAAGTTTTGTGCGCTGGCGTGACCAAACTCGCAATCTGCAAGTAATTTAAGGTAACACGCGGGCGGGCATACGGTTTTGTGTGCTCGCCCGTTTTGATTCTGACATCACCAAAGAATCTCGAGGTCATTTTTTATGCAGAACATTCAAAAGAACCCACCTGTTGTCCGTCGTTCGTTCTTGCAGAACTTGGGCATGGATACGCAGTTGCTGACCATGCTCGGCGCGATTGTGGTGGTCTGGATTGGTTTTCAAATTTTAAGTCAAGGACTTTTTCTCTCGCCAAGAAATTTATGGTTCTTATCGGTTCAATCGGCAGTTGTCGGCATTATGGTTGGTGGCATGGTCTTGATTATCGTGGCGCGGCAAATTGATTTGGCGGCGGGCAGTATTTTGGGTATTACCGCCATGGTCATGGCAGTCGTTCAAGCCCCAGCGCCAAACGGTTTGGGTTGGCATTGGATCATCGCGCTGATCGCCGGTATTTTGACGGCAGCCTTGATCGGTGCAATCAACGGTTCGATCACAGCTTTCGTTGGTGTGCCAGCCTTCGTGGTGACGTTGGCGGGCATGATGATTTTCCGCAATGGCACATTCGTGCTCTCGAGCGTGACCATCACGCCGTTAAACGAAACTTTTCAGATTCTTGGTGGCGGTAACAACGGCTCGATAGGTCCAATCTGGACTTGGGTTTTTGGCGTGGCAGTCATTGCGTTGATTCTCTGGCAAACCTTGACTGGTCGGATGCGCCGTCAAAAAAATGGTTTTGCCGTGCGCCCAATGTGGGCTGAAGCGCTGATTACTGCTGTGACCGTCGCCATCGTGGTGGGTTTTGTTCTGGTCATGAACGCCTACCCAGTCCCAGGCAGCGAGCCACCCGTCGGAAGCGGTATGCCCGTACCGGTACTGATCGCTTTGGCAGTCCTTGGATTCTTAAATTGGATGACCCGCAACACCCGTTTCGGGCGCTATATTTACGCCATCGGTGGCAACCCAGAGGCGGCGTTGCTGGCTGGTATCAACGTCAAACGCACCATTCTTTATATTTTCATGCTCATGGGGTTTTTAACCGCGATTGCCGCCGCCGTCCAAGCCGCACGTTTGAACGGCGCGACCCCAACCGTCGGACGTGACCTCGAGTTGACCGTGATTGCTGGTGCGGTCATCGGTGGCACGGTGTTATCTGGTGGTGCCGGTACGATCTTGGGCGCTGGTTTGGGCGCACTGTTGATCAGCAGTCTCGAGAATGGCTTGGGCTTGGTGGGAGTTGCCACTGAACAACAAAAGATTTACATCGGTTTGGTATTGCTGCTTGCCGTGATTTGGAACACGGTCAGCGCAAGATGGAGGAAAGCATGAGTCCGCTCGTTGAAATGAAAAACATTTCATTGCGCTTTGGTGGCAACCAAGCCCTCAATGATGTTTCCATCAATCTCTTTCCTGGCGAAGTGGTTGGCTTGTTGGGTCACAACGGTGCTGGCAAAAGCACGCTGATCAAAGTGCTTTCTGGCGCTTACAAATCGGACTCTGGACAAATTTTTGTGGATGGTCAAGAGGTCAAAATCAACAACCCTCAAGACTCGCAGCGCCAAGGTATCGAAACGATTTACCAAAGCCTGGCACTTGCCGACAATCTGGACGCAGTCGCCAATGTTTTCCTGGGGCGCGAAAAAATCAACGGCGTGGTGCTCGACGAAGACACCATGGAAATCGAAGCCCGTAAGGTGCTTGATCGTCTGCGCGTCAAAATCCCAAGCTTGCGTGTGCCTGTTGCCAACATGTCCGGCGGTCAACGCCAAACCGTTGCCATCGCTCGAGCCGTATACTTTAAAGCCAAAGTGCTGATCATGGACGAACCCACGGCGGCGCTTGGACCAGAAGAAACCCAAAAGGTCGGCGAGTTGATCAAAGCCCTGAAAGCCGAAGGGGTGGGAATCTTTTTGATCTCGCACGATTTGCACGACGTGGCAGATTTGTCAGACCGTTTGACCGTCATGAAAAACGGTCGTGTGGTCGGCACCGTCAACACCAAAGATGTGAGTGAAGACGATGTGCTCGGCATGATTATTGCTGGCACAACGCCAAAACATCTGGCAAACAAACTAGCTTAAGTTCAATCCTCATGCTCGAGATTCGTAAACCGCGAATCTCGAGTTATCATTTCCCCAAGGTTCATTTCAGGTTTTGATAAGTGTCGATTTCAGGAACAAACTCGAGGATACGTCAATGAAAAAACAAATGGTAAAAAGTATTTTGCTACTCTCGAGTTTGAGCGCCCTCGGTCTGGTTTTGCACGCTCGAGCCGATGAAGCCCCGAGTTTGCCAATCGAGCAAACGGTCATCAACAACTGGTACGGTTTGACCCTCGAGTTGATCCGTCATACGCCCGGTTACGCGCCGCCCGTGGCTTCACGAACTTTGGGTTACATGGGTGTGGGCTTGTACGAGGCGCTCGTGCCAGAGTTTAAAAATTACAAATCGCTGGTCGGACAACTGGGCGCCCTGAGTAAAATTCCAAAGCGCATTGCCAACAAAACCTACGACAGCGCGACCATCGAAAATGCGGTGCTCTCGAGCTTGGTTGAACGTTTTTTTGACAATACTGGACCGAGTGGCTTGCAAAGTATCAAAAACCTCAATAAACGCTTGAAGCAAAACCTCGAAACCAGAGGCATTGCCAAAGATGTTCAAGAACGCTCGAGCAACCACGGGCGACGAATCGCCAATGCGATCTTTGAATGGTCAAAAACCGATGGTGGTATGAACGGAATGCACGCCGGATATCCGCAAACTTTTACGCCACCTCAAGGGGCAAATTACTGGGTCAGCCTTGTGCCAACCCAACCCAGACCACTCTTGCCGTTCTGGGGCAACAACCGCCCGATGGCATTAAAAACGGGTGACGAATGCGGCATCAGCGCTCCGCCAGCATATTCTGAAAAACCCGAAAGTACCTTTTACAAAGAGGCGCTCGAGGTGTACAACATCAGCAAAACCCGCACCGAAGACCAAAGCAACATTGCACGGTTTTGGTCAGACGACGCGATGCTCTCCAAAACCCCGCCAGGACACTGGATGGGACTTTTGATGCAACTCTTGGTTGAGAAAAATGCGCCGCTCGAGATGTACGCCGAAGGTTACGCTCGCTTGGGTATCGCCGTGAACGACGCGTTCATTGGCTGCTGGAAAACCAAATACGAATACAACCTCTTGCGCCCAGTCACCTACATCAAACGTCTTATCGACCCAAAATGGGAATCGATGCTGACCACGCCACCCTTTCCCGAATACCCGAGTGGTCACAGCACCCAATCCGCCGCCGCCGCCGAAGTCCTGACGCAATTGATGGGCGACAACCAAAGCTTTACCGATCATACCCACGACGAGGACGGACTGCCCGCACGTTCTTACACCAGCTTTCGTGCCGCCGCCAACGAAGCCGCACTCTCGAGGTTGTACGGTGGCATTCACTACCGCGCCGCCGTCGAGCGCGGACTCGAGCAGGGACAGTGCATCGGTGAAAAAGTGGCAAAGTTACGATTTTTGAAATAACCAAACTCGAGCGGTGTTTGACTCGAGGCGTTTCAGATGTTACTTTTAATTCAAGATGAGTTTTCGCGCAGTTAACACTGGTTGGTGGTGGTTCAGGTAAACCTGGGCTGCTAAGGTTTTGTTATTTTGCGCCCCAGGTTTGAACGCCTGGGGCGTTTTGTTTTGATTTTTGCGTTTTGAAAAATACAGATTGGAAATCTCGAGAAGCCACTGTTGCTAAGGGCGCAGCAAGCAGCGCCCCTACAAACCCTTACCATCAGGAGAAGCCATGAACATCACAGCGGAACAATTCGTCCAACTGAAACCAGGAACTCGAGTCCCCATCTACCGTGAAGTGCTGGCAGACCTTGAAACGCCCGTCAGCGCGTACCTGAAAGTCACGCAGGGCAGCCCGACGAACTTCTTGCTCGAGAGTGTTGAGGGCGGCGAACGCTGGGCGCGGTACTCGTTCATTGGTGTGGGCGCGAAAGGCAGCATCACGGCATTCGGGCATCAGGTGAAACTGACGGGTTCGTTTGGCAATGAAGAATTTCACTCGAGCGACCCCTTAAAAGTCTTATATGAAAAAATTGTCACCCGCGTCGAACCCGACCCAATCCTGCCCGCGCTGTTTGGTGGGGCAATCGGTTACTCGAGTTACGACCTGGTACGCTGCTACGAAAAACTGCCCGTCAAAAATCCAGACGAACTGGGGATACCAGACCTCAAATTTATTGAACCCGAAGGCATGGTGATTTTTGACCATCTCAAACACCGACTGTTCATTGTTGCCACCGCCGAAACGGGCATGATCTCGAGTTATCACCAAGCCAAAGCCGTGGTTGAAAAATTACACTCGAGGTTGAAAGGGGCATTGCCAGGCGTTCCAGGAGACCGCCCGAGCCGCAAAGCAGAATTTACCAGCAACGTGACGCAGGCAGAATTTGAAGCTTCAGTTTCCAAAGCTGTCGATTACATCCGTGCGGGTGATATTTTCCAGGTCGTGCCAAGCCAACGTTTTTCCGCGCAACTTCACGCGCACCCGTTTGCCGTCTACCGCGCCCTGCGCAACGTCAACCCAAGCCCGTACATGGGCTACCTCGAGTTGGGCGACTGCACGCTGGTTGCCGCAAGCCCAGAAAGCCTGTGCCGCAGCGACGGCATCAGGGCAATCACCCGCCCGATTGCTGGCACACGCAAGCGCGGTGCAAATGCAGCCGAAGATTTAATGCTCGAGAACGAGCTTTTAGCCGACGAAAAAGAACGCAGTGAACACATCATGCTCGTGGATTTGGGACGCAACGACCTTGGACGCGTCAGCAAATACGGCAGCGTGCGCGTGGACGAACTGATGATCGTCGAACGCTACAGTCACGTCATGCACATCGTTAGCACCGTATCGGGCGAACTCGAGACTGGCAAAACCCCACTCGATGCGCTCGCCGCGACCCTACCGATGGGAACGGTATCGGGAGCACCCAAAATTAGGGCAATGGAAATTATTGAAGAACTCGAGAATACCCGCCGTGGCTGGTACGGCGGCGCATTCGGGTACATTGCCCACGATGGCAGCATGGACATGGCACTGACCCTGCGCACCGCCCTGGTCAAAGACGGAATGATTCACATTCAAGCCGGTGGCGGCGTGGTCGCCGATTCAGACCCGACGCTCGAGTTTGAAGAAAGCATCAACAAAGCCAAAGCGTTAAGGCGTGCGGTGGAATTGGCGGAAGCGGGATTATGAAGTTTGAGAAGGGAGGTTTGAAATGAATGACCAATCATTCAAAACCCAACGACGTAGCATCCGCCTAAAGGATCACGATTACTCGAGTCCAGGAGCGTATTTTGTCACGATTTGCACCAACATTCGAGGACAGAATTGGATGGGCATTATTGATCGAGACGGTATGAAATCAAACATTGTTGGGGTGACGGTCGAACAAGAATTGTTTAAATTACCACAACGATTTGAACATCTCGAGATTGATGCCTTCGTCATCATGCCTGACCATCTACACGTCATTTTCGTATTGGGGGAATCTCGAGAAAATAATGTTGTGAGGCAGGGTGAACACAAGGTTCACCCCTACGTCCAAACGCCGCATACACGTAGGGGTGAAGCTCGTCTTCACCCACAACAGCCTATTGGCACGGAACTCAAAAGTGTAGGCAGAATTGTTCAAGCATTCAAATCAATCACCACCAACATCATCATCAAAGGCGTAAGAGAATCGGGTTGGACGCCATTCGAGAAACGATTCTGGGAGATCAACTATTACGAACGCATTATTCGCAATGACTCCGAACTCGAGCAAAAACGCGATTACATTCTCGAGAATCCTGTGCGTTCTCAGGTGAAAGCGGGGTTGATATGAAACGTATTCTGACTGGTATTCGACCCACGGGCAAACTTCATATCGGGCATTATTTTGGGATGCTTGAGCAAACCATAGACATGCACCTCGATTATTTTGCGAAGGTGGCATGACATGGCACAAATCAAAATTTACGCATTGCGCGAAACAATTAAAGCTCGAGAACAAATCTCAAACGCCATTCACAACAGCGTTATGACTGCACTTGAGTACCCAGCCGACAAAAAATTTCACCGATTCTTCCCACTCGAGCCAGAAGATTTTGTCTTCAGCAAAGACCGTAGCGAAAAGTACACGATTCTCGAGATTTCAATGTTTGAAGGTCGGAGCGTTAGGGCAAAAAAGAAACTGATTGCGTTGTTGTTTAAGAATTTTGAAGCTCTTGGAATTCCTCGCAACGATCTCGAGATTACGATTTTTGAAACACCAAAACACAATTGGGGCATTCGCGGTGTGCCAGGTGATGAACTCGAGTTATCGTATCGGGTCGAGGTTTGAATTCGGAGGCACTATGAAAATTTTGGTGGTCGATAATTACGATTCGTTCACGTACAACCTCGTGCAGTATTTGGGTGAACTGGGCGCTGACCCCGTGGTGTGGCGCAACGATCAATTCAAACTCGAGGATGTTGCAAGCCTAAAACCTGCGGGGATTGTGGTGTCGCCGGGTCCGTGTACGCCGCTCGAGGCTGGCTTGTCGGTGGCTGTGATTGAGGAGTTCGGAGAGCACATTCCGCTTTTGGGCGTATGCCTTGGGCATCAAAGTATTGGTCAGGCATTTGGCGCAAAAGTCGTGCGGGCAAAGCATTTGATGCACGGTAAAGTCTCGAGCATTGCGCATGATGGCACTGGGGTTTTTTCTGGTTTGCCGAATGATTTCACGGCAACGCGTTATCACAGCCTTGTGATTGAGGATTTACCCTCGAGCCTGCGCATGAACGCTTGGGTGGACGAAGCGCATGGGCGTACAATCATGGGTGTTCAGCACGAAACATTCCCAATTCATGGCGTGCAGTTTCATCCCGAGAGTGCCTTGACCGATCACGGGCATAAAATGCTCGAGAATTTCTTGAAGGTCTGTGCGTAATTTTGTCGTAGGGGCGCCGCTTGCCGCGCCCTTTGTAAGGTAATAAAAATCCATCATGCAAAGCAAAAAGGAGTCTTATGAAACGCGAAATCTTTTCAAGCGGTGGCAAATGGGAACTTATCATCGGTTACTCGAGAACGGTCAAAGTCGGGGATTTGGTGTTCGTCTCGGGTTGTACGGCGGCTGACTCGAGCGGGCAAGTTTCGGGTGATGCGTATGCCCAAACCGTGAAAACTTTGGCAAATGTCCGTCGGGCGCTCGAGCTTGCGGGGGCGGGCGTGGCGCATGTGGTGCGTTCAACAATTTTCTTGCAGAACATTGACGATTGGGAGGCGGTTGGACGGGCGCACGGCGAGGTCTTTGGCGAGATTCGTCCCGCCGCGACGATGATTGAAGTTTCGAGGTTTATTGCGCCCGAGATGCTGATCGAAATTCAGGTGGATGCGGTGATTTCTGATTGAGGTTCGAGATGTAAGATGAGTGCCATGAAATTCTTGCTTGGGTTGTTGCTGCTGGTCGGTGTGGTTCAAGCCCAAACCATCACGGTCAAAAATTGGCGTAATGACCCAAGAATTCTCGAGGTTCGGGCAATCTATGCCGTTGTGAACAAACTTGTCGCGAGCAAAAAATTAAAACTCGAGACTCAGAATTTTGGTTACTGTCCGTCTTGGGATTTGGAACGTTCCAAGTTTACGGCTGACGGTGTGGTTCGGCGGTACATCAAAGCCGGCGGCAGCGAGGACAGTGCGGTGACACTCGAGCACACTTACGATGTTCGGGGTCGGTTGCGGTTTGTGCTGGTGAAAGCTGGTGCGGTCAATGACACGCACCTCGAGTTACGGTTTTATTTTGATGCGGCTGGGAGGCGCGTGTGGTTGGATCGTCGGCAGACTGGACCCGGTTACACTTTTGCCGATGCAGATTTTGTGCGCGAAATGGTTTGGCAGCCGAAGAAAGCCTTCGTTGCCGCCCCACCGTGCTAATCAAAACTCGAGCGTTACAAAATCTTTTTTCCGAGCAAACTGGCTGCCATTTCGACCATGATTTTGGCGGTGGTGTTCTGCGAGTCGAGCACAGGATTGACTTCAACCAGATCGAGGCTCGAGATGATGCCCGAATCGCAGAGCAGTTCCATCAGCAAATGCCCTTCACGGTACGTCAGACCGCCGGGAACGGGTGTGCCGACGCCAGGGCAGACACTGGGGTCGAAAGCATCGGCGTCGAAGCTCACATGCACCCTAGAGAGCGTGCCGAGTTTCTCGAGCGTCTCGGCGGCAATCCGTGCCATGCCGAGGGTGTCCACTTCCTTCATGGTGTAAATGGTTGCACCCCTGGCGCGAAGCAGTTCGCGTTCCTCGAGGTCAACGCTGCGAATACCGATCATGACAATGTCTTCAGGTTTTATTTTTGCGCCGATTCCGCCAATGTTAATCAGGCGTTCGTCGCCCAAACCAACCAGATGCGCGACGGGCATTCCGTGAATGTTGCCACTAAGGCTGATTTCTGGAACGTTAAAATCGGTATGCGCATCGACCCAAATCAAACCTGTGCGCAACCCTCGAGTCACCCCCGCCACCGTTCCCATTGCCATTGAATGATCGCCGCCAAGGCAAATCGGGAAAGTCTCGGCGGGCAGGGCTTGTAGGCGTTCGGCTGCCTCCTGGCATGCGCTGCGGATTTGCTCGAGGTAATGCGGTTCGTTGCTCGAGCGGTCTATGGTTTCGACGACTGGCACAGCCACGTTACCGAGGTCTTTGACTTCATGCCCGAGTGAGCGCAGGGTTTCGGCAATTTGGGCGTAACGCAAAGCGCTGGGTCCCATGTCCACACCGCGACGACCTGCGCCCAAATCCATTGGAATTCCGAGAAGACTGACGTTCATGGCTCGAGCCTAACATTGCTGGTTTTACTATTCACAGCGTTGGATTTTTATGCGGTTTGCTCGAGTCGCGTTAAAGTACATTCAAGCTCGAGAAATAGGAGATACCCATGCTGCTCAATCCACTTCAAGCCCGTACCGTGCTTAGCCACGCC
>JANLWR010000876.1:0-6956 GCA_031364625.1 Deinococcales bacterium
CCCATTGCCCGCATCTTGAGGCGAATTCAGAAAAGCCAGCATGTCTTGAAGATTTGCACCCACCTGCGAAACTGCTAGCACCACGCTCAGTCCGGCAGTGTGTCGCATCAAAAAACCACTTGCGTTTTGAACGCTGCCTTGGTAATCGGCTGGGATTTGAATTGATGTTCCAGTCCAACTCGAGCGTACCCGTGCCAAGGGTTGGTACTTGACACCAGCTTGGATTTCTTGTTCATTTGACTGTGCAACAGTAAAAAACCCAAGGCAGAGCATGTAGACCAAGGCACGGATTGAGGGCATCTTGTTCACTTCCTTTCATGGCTGAAGCTTATGAACCGCTGCTTGAGAAAGACACGGGCTTACTTGATGATCCAGCGTTGGTAGGGTCCACCAAGGTTGTGGCGTTGACTGCCGTGATCAAATTCGCGGTGTTCGCAACCCAAAGCGTCTTTTCGTTTGCCGATAACGCGATTAAACTCGAGATGCTGGGTTTACCATCTGCGATTCGGGCAGTGTAGCGCCAATAAAAACCACAAGTGTCAATAGAAGCAAAGCTCGAGCCTGGCATTCGCCGTTCCCCTCTGCTTGCAATGCGGTAAAAGCAGCATCCAAACCTGGTATTTAACGAATGGTCCAACGTTGATTAAGCCCACCGTGACAGGGGTACGCTTGCAGAATCAAACTGTCAATTCGTGCGCCACTGGGTACATCAATGCAGTACGCCGAGTCATACGCCCAACGGATGGTCACGGTCAGGGTCGTGCCACTCGAGGTGGCGACGCGATTCTCAAGTGTGAAATTGGCGTAGGGTGTGTTGCATGAAGATTGTACGAGTTGCATCGAAGGTGTCGAATACCCGCGGTACCCAGTCGGTGTGACGCACAAGTTACTGTTGACATTGCGAATCCGAACGATTGGAGCAACGACCGAATCAAGCACGAATTGCTGGGCTAAACCGCCATGACAGCCAAATTGCACAATCAAACCACCCAGAGCCATCGATCCATTGGCGACATCCATACACTTAAAGGTCGAAGCGCTCAGAATCGAATGTACAAGTCCGGCTCGGGTTTGAGTATTTGACAGATCCTTAACTGGGGGTGTGCTCGTGCCGCACGCGACCAAGCTCGTGAATAGCATTGTTGAAACCAACCATTGTTTGAGTGTCATGAAAATCCTCCAAAATAGGTCATTGAGAAATGATTCGTACATCCGCAAGGGCAAACTGATAAACATGGGTTTGAGATACATGATTTCACTGCTGTCCAAGTCATCAACACCCTGTCATGACGCTCGAGCCTGAGCTTGGGTCGTTGTAATAAAAGCAGTCCCTTGTGCCGCCAATGTTGCCGCCTGGCGTACTTTTATTCCAATCTTGGCTTTGGGTGCTAGACGCGCTGAACCCATCAAAACCTTGTGTCGCTGGGAAGTAGTACGCGTCGTCTCGAGATGCCTGCCTGATCTGGGCGAACACGATCAACACCAGCAGGATCACCGCGACCAAGAAGAATTTACCGCGTTTTTTTTGAAGCATGACGCCACTCCTTTCAGTTTTATTAATTCGGCATTGGGTAACGTGGTGCGCATGAAGCCATTGTTGCCAGCATCAATACAACCAGTGTCAATCTGACCAGGGTGAGTTTGGGTTTCATCGCTCACCTCCTCTCGAGCCAAAGCTTAGTGAAGGGAGCGTCCCTCGAGCGTCCCTTGGGGTTAGATCAGCAGAGCGTTAGATCAGCAGAGCGCTAGATCAGCAGAGCGCTAGATCAGCAGCTCAAGCAATTTTTGTCCAACCTGTGGGTGTTGCCGCAACAATTGGATTAAGTCGTTCAGGGTTGTCGCATCTGTTGCTTCTTGCCCCAATATTGATTGTGCGGCTGCGATTTGCTCGGCGTATTTTTCGAGTAACAGGTTGCAGAGGTCTTTAGATTTTTGACTGCAATAGTCTTGACCTAAGGAAAAATAAATGAGTTTTAATGCCGTTTCGGGTTGATCAAACTCAAAATAAACTTCAGCAGCATGGACGAAAATATCTGGAACAATCGATAAGAATTGAATTTGAATTGCATTTTCAACGGCGAAGGTGAAAATAGCCAATGAGTCTGAATATTTCTTCTGAAAAAATTTCACCAATCCCAGATTCAGCAGGGTGATGATCTGCAAGGATTTTTCTTCAGTGTTGCTCGAGATGCCAAAGCTCTCTTTTAAATACTTTTCGGATTTTTCATAATCGTTGAGATCCAAGTAATTCTGACCTAAATTGTTCAGAATATGACTGAGTATTTGGGTGAGATGATGCTCTCTGGCAATGCTTTCAGCTTCCAAAAGAACTCTTTCCACTTTGTCAAATTGACCAGTATTTGAATAAATGACACTCATGTTGCTTAGGGTATTTGCATAGACCACAAAATTTTTTGTTTCCTTTAAATATTCTATTGTAGAATTTAAGTACGTAATCGCCGATTCATATAAACCCAAACTGTTTTCGGTAAACGCCAGATCACTTAAGGCATCAATCTCTTTTCTTTTGTTTTTGACCAATCTTGCGAACTTCAACGATTTCTCAAACTCTTTTTTGGCGGTCTCTGTTTTACCTTGGTGTAAAAGACTAAATCCCAGGCTTCGATGTCCAAGAATCAGTCCAATTTTTGTTTTTTCACCCTCTAAAAATCCAAGCCCACTTTTTGCTTTGTTGTAAGCAAGTTCAAATGATCCCAATTTCATCAACACCCAAGCTTGGTTGACTTTTAATAAACCAAGCAATTCAAGATTCTTTTGAGCAACATTTTCGATTTCAATATCATTTAGAATCCCAATGATTTCTTTGGATCTCCCAGACAATTCAAAGAAATACCGCAGATACTCGAGTAATTTTATAATTTCATCTGATTTTTCTTCAAAAACCAGGGTCTGAAATGCTTTGCGAATATTTTCGAGTTCGTCACCAAAGACTTGAAGGCTGGTCGAATGTTGTTGATGTAAATTTTTTTCCAAAACAAAAATCAACTCTGTAAAATAATGCGTGTGACGGGCTAGACTTTGCCCCAAATCATTGGGGTGCTCGAGTAATTTTTCATGTGAAAACTGCTGAAGCAAGGGGTGACTTTCAAAACGTTCAAGGTTGACCCGCAACAATGACTTGTCCACCAAATTTGCCAGCATCGGCATTGATGTTTGTGCCACAAATTTTGCACTTTCGAGCCTAAAACCGCCCCTGAAAACCGCAAGTTTGCTTAACACTTCCTGCTCGGGTGGCGCAAGTAACTTCCAAGAGTATTCAAACGTCGCCCGGAGACTGCGTTGACGGTCTGGGACGTTTTGCGTTGTGGTTTCAAGGACATCCAAATTACGGCGAATCTCGAGCGCGATTTGCTGGCAACTCAATAACCGTACCCAAACCGCAGCCAATTCGAGCGCCAACGGAAAACCTTCGGTAAGGCGTGCAATCTCAAGGACTGCATCAAGGTTGTCAAGCTCGAGTCTAAAACCTGGTTTGACGCGATTGGCACGTTCGACGAACAGTTCTAACGCTTCAAATCCCAGGGCTTCGTTCAAGGTGACTGGGCTGTGCGGGTAGGGCAAGCCCTCGAGCGGGTACAACCACTCTTGGCTGAGCTGCAAGCGTTCGCGTGAGGTGACAACCACCCGCAAACCAGGGCAGCGCTCGAGAAGCTTGGAAACAAGCTCAGCACCATCAATCAAGTGCTCAAAGTTATCGAGGATGAGAAGCAGGGATTGCCCGGCAATAAACTGCGCGATCACTTCCAAAGCTTCGGGTTGGGCTGGCAGCTTCAACCCTAGGGTTTGGGCAATCTTGGTGGCAATCAAGTCACTCGAGGACACCGCCTCAAGGGCGACAAAAACACTGCCAGCCTGAAATTGGTTGGTTTCGTGTGCGAGTTGCAAGGCAATCCGACTTTTGCCAACCCCGCCCAGACCAAGCACGGTCAACAGGCGCACGTCAGGACGGCTTAACAGATCATGGATTTCTGAAAGCTCGAGTTGCCGCCCAATCAAAGCCGTTGGCGCGTGTGGAAGTGCAAGTTGCAGCATGGCAGGCTTGGCTTGATGGTGCTCTAATTGCAAAGCCAACGCCTGAATTTCCAGACTCGGCTCGAGTCCCAATTCTGCCATCAAACGCCGTTTGAAGCTCTCATAAAGGCGCAAAGCCTGCTCAAATTGAGTGGGAGCCATCAGGCGCAAAAGGTTTTTCAAAGCCTGCTCGTCCAAACCGTCCAGCTCGAGAAGGCGTTCCAGCACGTTAACGGCGCGTTCAGTTTGAGCGCTCGTTTCAAACCTCGCCATCAACCTAAACCCCACCTCACGCCAGCGTTCAAACAAGCGCCCACGTTCGAGTTCGAGCCAAGTGCTAAAGTCATCGTTTGATCCAAGCTCGAGGTTGAACATCAAGCATCCACGGTAAGCAGCAAAAGCCGTCTCGAGATCGTCGGTTTCGAGCGCTTGGTGGAAAGCCAGCACATCCGTTTGCACCAACCAACGCAAATGCTGCGGGTTCGCCTCGAGGTTTGTTAACCACGACCAACCGCGCAATTTGTTCAAAACCCGCCGCAGGTTTTGACGCGCCACATCGGTGGTCACGTCCGACCACAACAAACCCGCCAGCGTTTCACGACTGACCCAATCATGGCGGTACGCCAGAAGCGCCAGCAATTGATGACGCTTCTCCGCGCCCAACCGAAGTTCGAGCATCCCCGCACGAATCACACCCGTCCCGAGCAGTGTGACCGCAATGGACTCAGGTTGTGTCGAACCAGACATGTTTTAGTTTAGCAACCTTAAGTTCAAAGGCGAACGAATACCCCAAGCGACACGTGTCCTTGGCATGTTTTGAAAATAAAAAGCATCTCGTTTTGGCTCAGACCTGAATCCCAGAACTTATCTCGAGCTTGTCCAAAATTCTTGCTCGAGATTCACAACAAATTCACCCAAACGGTTTTCAGTTCCGTGTACGTCTCGAGCGCTGCCGAACCCATCTCACGCCCAATGCCACTGCTTTTAAACCCGCCCCAAGGCAGTGCGGCATCGAGCATTCCGTAACCGTTAATCCAAACGCTGCCAGCTTTCAGCGCGTGCGCCAGTCGAATGCCTTGGCGCACGTCCGAAGTCCAAATTCCAGCGCCAAGCCCGTACTGGCTCGAGTTGGCACGGCGCGTTAAATCTTCAATGTTCTCGTACTCGAGGACGGTCAGCACGGGTCCAAAAATTTCTTCGCAGGCAATCTCGAGGTCATCATTTCCCAAAAAAATCGTGGGGTTGACGTAAAACCCTGGCAAGTCGGTGTTCCTCGAGCCGCCCGTGATCAGTTCGGCGTGTTGCGTACCACGCTCCACAAAGCCCATCACGCGGTCTTGATGGACGCCCGAGACCATTGGACCCATTTGCGAGGTTGGGTCGAGTCCAAAACCTTGCACAATGCTTTCGGCTCGAGATTTTAAAGCGCTGAGGATTTCTGAACGCATGGACTTTGGCACGAACAACCTCGAGCCTGCCACGCAAGCCTCGCCTTGGTTGAAGAAAATCGCGCTCAGGCTGCCGTCAATGGCAATGTCCAAATCGGCATCGGGCAGAATAATGTTCGGGCTTTTGCCGCCAAGCTCGAGCGTCACGCGTTTAAAATTGCCGCCAGATTTTGCCAGAATTTTGCGCCCGACGCGGGTCGAACCCGTGAAGCTGATCTTGTCCACGTCGTTGTGCTCAACCAGTGCATTGCCAGCTTCCAGCCCAAGTCCAGGCAGAATGTTCACCACCCCTGGCAGAAATCCAGCCTCGAGCATCAACTCGCCCAGTTTGAGCGCGGAAAGTGGCGTCAGTTCGCTGGGTTTTAAAATCACGGTGTTGCCGCAAGCCAGTGCTGGCGCGAGTTTCCAGGCGGCGATGGCAAGTGGAAAATTCCAGGGGGTGATCGCGCCGACCACGCCCACGGGTTCGCGGCGGGTGTAGGCGAGTGCCTCGCCGGGAAGGGAAGTTGGGATGCTTTCACCCGTCAGTTTGGTTGCCCAACCGGCGAAATAACGAAAGTGATCGCTGGCAATCGGCAGGTCAAACACGTAGGTTTCCATGACTGGTTTGCCCGTGTCCAAACTCTCGAGTTGCCGCAAGAAATCTGCGTTTTCGTCGATCAAATCCGCCAGTTTCCACAGCAAACGCCCGCGTTCGGCGGGTGTGGTGCTGCCCCAAGAACCCTCGAGCGCCCGCCGTGCCGCAGCCACCGCCAGGTTCACATCCGCCAGATTCGCGGCGGCAACGGTTGCCAGTTGTCCACCCGTGCAAGGGTCAATGATGGTCAAAAATTTGCCGTCAACAGCCTCGAGCCATTTGTTGGCAATCAAGAGTTTTCTGGGCTGGGACAACCAGGTTTTGACTTCGGGCAGTAAAAATTCTGACTCGAGGGTTGATGTCATCTAAACCACTTCCTCCCGCTCGAGTTGCAGGCTTTCCTCGCCCAAAACTTCTGCCAAACTCAAGTTTCTGGCGCGTTCAACCCGGGCAATGCGTTTTTGAAACTGTGAAACCGCAAAATTCACGAATTCATCCTGCTCGAGGTTGAACGGAATTTCACCCCGTGCGGCGGTGATGTCAAAGAGTTCATTGACCACACCAATTGCGGGTATGAACAGTTCGCCCATTCGGGTTTCAATCGCCTCCCAAACGGGGTCGCCGTGTTCGGACACCAACCTCGAGAGCAAGTACACGCCGTAAGCGATATGCCGCGATTCGTCTTGCTTAAATTTCTGCATGGCGTACCGCATTCCTGGCATGATCTGGTGGCGCTCGAGAATGTTGTAATACGCGTGATAACCCGTTTCGGCAAGCACACCTTCAACGATCATGTTATACGTGACCGAAGCTTTCGCCAGCGCAACTGGGCTGGAATCGGTTTTTAACAACTCGAGCGAGCTGTGCAATTCCTGATAAAAAATCGTGTGGTAACTGGG
>JANLWR010000891.1:0-4060 GCA_031364625.1 Deinococcales bacterium
GGCACGCAAGCGGAAAACGCCTCCGTTGGCGTGGGTGCTGGGATTCCAGACGTCGTTGTCCAAGAAGTAATCGTCGCTGTGGGCGGCGAAATACATTTTTTGTTCGCCCAGAAACACCCCCCGACTGACCCAGCGAATCAAACCGTATTGAAGCAGCAACGAGTGGGTCAGGTATTGGTTGTGTGCGGCGGTGACCGCCAAACCCTCACGTCCATCGAGTGAGGTGTGCAGTGCGGCAACAACCGCCCCAGTGGCGGTTTGGATCAGTGGAATCGCGCCGTCGGTGACTTGCGCGAGATAGGTATAGGCTTGACGAATTCCAATGCTGATGTTGGGTTGAAGATCGCTGAAAATGGCTTTGCCTTGGGTGGTCAAACTGACATTTAACGCGGTGCTCGAGGTGTCGCTATAACCGGTGTAATTCAGTCCGGTGTTGGCGCCGTCTGGATAGGCGTACATCGTGACTTGGCGAATTTTGTAATCGCGCTCGTAATCGCTTAAAATTTGCCATTCGACCGGGTCAAAAGCCGAGAGCCAGTTGGTGCCATCAAAATATGCCAGATTGTTGGTGGTCAAGATGATACCCGAGTAATTGCCCAGCCCTGGTTCTGCCTCGAGCTTGTCGCTGGTCAGAATATTTTGCGATGCCACCAGGACATCGAATGGAACGCCGATTCGGGTCATGAAGGTTTTCATGGCGTCGTAGCCTGTTTCGGTGTCGGTTGCCGTGACCAGCAAGAGTTTGAGTTGAACCCGTGTTGCCGTGCCTGGTGGAACACCTCGGGGGCGCACCAGACCCCTGGTTTTGGCAGCTCGAGTTGGGTCTACGGGTGCTGCTCGGGCGATGCTTGGGTCATCGATGGTGCTGGTTGGGACTTGCGGTTCGGGCGAGTTGTTAAGGTCTGGCAGCGGCAGACGATTGCTCGAGTTACCTGTTTGGATGGCTGGTTCGGTATCGGTCACGGCATCGTCGGCTGGTGTGCTCGGCGTTTGGTTGCCGCAACCCATGATGACTATCAGCAAGGCAATCGACAAATAACGGTAGATTTTCATAGTTCCCCTTTAAGCTTGGCTGCGTTTGACGCAAATTGGATGACTTCATTCTCTTCACAATATTAACTTCTTATGTTACGAAACACGCCATGAAGTGGGCGTTAAATCCGTGCCAGCTTTACAAAACGTAAAAATTCAGAACATTAAAGTATCTTTATCTCGCTGAAAATGAGTCTTTTAACGTGAGATTCATGAATTGTATTAACAGTTTGGATTCACCTTTGATCCTCGAGATACAGAACCAATCGCGCCTTCAATTGACGCCTTGAACTTCGCAAGATTAAAAGCATTAAAGTTTTTTTTGATTGCGAGCCACTTCGACCGCATCTTGAGCAATCAAAAGAAAACCCCGAATTTAAAGTTCGGGGTTTTCTTGATTTTGACAAAAACCTTACACCAGGTCTTCTATTCGGTCATTGCGCACCAGGTTCTTACCGTAACGTTTGGCTTCGTACAGTCGGTCATCGGCTCGAGCAATCAATTTTTCAAAATTGGCAACATTGGTATCCCAAACCATACCGATGCTGACCGTGACTTTTAAACCTGTCTGTACCGCTTCCCAATCGTAATGCTCAACCGTACTGCGAATCCGTTCGCAGACCACCAAAGCATCTTGAGGACTTGATCGCGGCAGGACAAACGCGAATTCTTCGCCGCCATAACGCGCTGGCATGTCGGAGCTGCGAAGCACCGTGTGTAAAATACCAGCCAGGTGCTGCAAGACCTGATCGCCAATCAAGTGCCCAAAAGAATCGTTGACGAGTTTAAAATCGTCAACGTCAAGCATCGCCACGGGCAAATGATGATTCCCAATCTTGGCTCGAGAAAATTCTTGGGTCAAATAACTCTCCAAATGACGGCGGTTGTACAAACGGGTTAACGGGTCTTGTAAAATCAGTAACTCGAGTTCAGAAGATTTTTCTTCGAGTTCGACCAGCAGAGTGGTTTTGGCTTGGTTGGCTTGCTCGAGTGCCTCGAGGGCTTGCATCAGTTCGACATTGCGCAGTTGCTCGAGTTTGGCTTCACCACGAAGTCGTTCTGCCTCGCGCTGGGCGTTAAAAACCCGCATTTTACGGTTGGCGGCATCGTCACGAACTTCTTTTTCCAGACGGTGAAACTCTTCAAAGGCGCTGAGTGCATTTTCAAAATCGTTTTGTTGCTTGAACGCCTGGGCTTTGATTTCAAAACCTTGAAACTCGAGCAACTTCAGGTCGCTATCCTGAGCCGCTTCGATGGCAGCATTGGAGTAAGAGACAGCCTCGTTTATGTGGCGTTGCGCCAATTCAATTTTGGCGGCGTTCAGCAGGCAATACACCACACCTTCGGTTTGTTTGTTGGCACGAACCATCTCGAGTGCCGAATCGAGTGTCGCCAAAGCTCTGGTGTGCGATCCACCCCCTGAGAGTGCTTCGGCAAGATTGACCAGGGTCTGAGCGGTGATGTCGTCAAGTTCGAGGTCACGGGTAATGACCAGTGAGGCTTCAAAATCGTTTATCGCCTCATCAAAACGTCCAAGTGCACATCGCGCAATCCCTCGGTTGGTCAGCGCCGAGGATTTACGCACCAAATCGCCAATCGAATCACAGCGTTCAATGGCTTTGGTCGCATATTCAAGGGAAGTTTGGTTGTCACCCAGTTGGTGATACATTCCCGAAATATTGTTCAAACTCCATATCATGCCAAGCACATCCTCTAACTCGGTGTTGATTCTGTAGGCGCTAAAAACGGCATCGATGGCAGACTCAAACTCTCCTAGGGACGCATACGCGAAAGAGGTGACATTTAAGCAGTCGCGCTCGAGTTTGAGGTCTTGAAAGTTCCGAGCCACCTCGAGAGCCAAATCGAGGTGATGCAACGCCTGGGCATGGTCACCAGAATGAAATTGGCAGTAGGCAATGTTGCGCCTGGCAAGCCCCTGGGCAAAAACATGCCCAATGGCTTTGGCTTGCTCGAGACCTTGGACGCTCTGCTCGAGGCAGCGTTCGCGGTTCTCGAATCGCAACATCCAAGCGCCGTGCAAAAGCTCTTCAATTTGAGACCTGTTTTGCATAAAACCTTTTTGGAACTGCTGTTTGAGGGGCTAAAGTTGTGGAAGGCGGTCTCGAGGCAACGGGTCAGATTTTGAGTTGACATCAGTTTACCTCTTCTGGGGGTTAGAACATGTATTTCACACTCGCACTGCGACAGGGCATTCCTGCGTAGACGAAGCAATGGTTTTAGACTCCTGGCTTATTTTGGAAGGTAAAGTGCAGTTTGCAAGAATCGCTCGAGGTTTAAGCGACCAGCTCCAAGGCGACCTTTCAGGTTTTTTGCGTTGAGCTTATCAATATTGTCAGCCGTGCTCGACATGGTTTTACCGAGGCTCAGAAGGCTCTCTCGAGGATACCAACGCTCACTGAGCGCCAATGCAAAACCACCGGCAACCATTGGGGCAGCCATACTCGTTCCGCTCCATTTGGCAACGCGGTTGCCTGGTGCGGGCGTGACAACGTTCTCGCCGATGGCGGTCATCTCGACATCGCCGTAAGTCGAAAAAGATGATTTCACGTCGTTTAAATTGGTGCTTCCCACCCCGATGGTCAAATCGCCCCAATCGTCTTGGTATGCTGAAGAACTGGCAGGAAACGTCACCTTGGTATCGCCAGTGTTTCCAGCCGATGAAACCATCAGTACACCCTTCCAGGTTGCCCAGTCGATTTCTGAATCCAGAGTCGCCAAGTATTTTGTGCCGAGCGACAGGTTAATCACGTTCGCTCCGTGATCGACCGCCCAATTTATGGCGGCAATGACGGCATCGGTGTCTCCAGCGCCGTCCGGACCGAGCACGCGAAGCGGCATGATTTTGACGTTCGGTGCGACCTGTGCCACGATTCCGGCAACCGATGTACCGTGTCCATAACCTTTAGAGTTGCTGTCCACATACACTTCTTGCGGAACTGAATCGTTACCCACAAAGTCCCACATTCGGTCGCTCGAGACCAAACGTCCCGCAAAGGCTGGATGCTCG
>JANLWR010000918.1:0-3213 GCA_031364625.1 Deinococcales bacterium
ACCAGGGAGTGTTTTTCGAGGATGCGTTCAAAAAGTTTAGCCCTTTTTTTGTGCGCCGATCATCACGGAATTCAGCTTGGCTGAAAGTGTTCGTTTTCATGTGCTAAACGTAACATGATTGACTTGTGTGCAAACCGTAGCTCCTGGGAGAGAAGGGTCGGGGATGAGAGGAGACAGATTTGCTAATCTTTAAATCTCGAGATGAAAGCTTTAGTTGCTTTCTTGTACACCAATCCCAACATTGGACGTGTTCGCGGCAACGTTGGTGCTGACATCCACATCGGTGGCGGTGCGTCCTGTGGTTGTTCCCATCCAGGCATCAAAAAAGGTCACTCGAGCGTACACGCCTGGTTTGGTAATGTCGGTGCAGTCTGTCGTACCGAACGAAACCACACCGACTTGTCTTGGTGTTGCCGTGTCGGTAAACAGTGGTCCGCCGCTGTCACCCTGGCATGAATCGCGCACGGTGGTGTCACCTGCTGGGGTTTGGGCGCAGAGCATTTGCGGTGTTGCATTCCAGGTACTTTGGCACAAAGCGTCTTGGGAGATTTGCTGACCCACTTCACGCAAGGTATTGGTTGTGCCAGCTTCGGTTTTGCCCCAACCGATGACCCGAACGGCTGTTCCTGCGGCATTCAGGCTGGTGTCGTTGGCTTCGGCTGGCAGAATCACCGCGCCTTGGGTGGCGTTGCCGCTCAGTTTGATGAGGGCAATGTCGTTGTTGAAGTTGCCTGCTGGTTTTAAGTAATCTGGATGGTTGATGAGTTGGCTGACATCAATGGTTTCACCCTCCTGGGTGGTCAGGTCGGTGACCCCAATTCTGACCCGAATGGCGGCGGCAAAAGTGACTTGGGTGCTTTTATCGAAAAAGCAGTGGGCTGCGGTCAAGACCCAGTGCGGCGCGATCAGAGAACCGCCGCAAAATTGAGAACCATCGGATTTGTTGACCAGTGCCACTTGAAACGGAAATTTTTCTTTGCCCGGAACGAGAGTGCCATTGATGATTCTGGTGTTTACCCAATCTGTACTGAGCGGAGTGACGCTGGCGGCATTGAAACCCAAGTGCATGTGAACACCAATTTTGACGCTGCCAGGGGTGACATTGCTAAAACTGTACGCGCCACTCGAGTTGGTCACGGCACTCGCTTCGCCTGCATCCTGATGCAAGTTGGCATTGTTGTCCAGGTAAACCGTCCAGTCTTTCAACCCTGGTTCGCTGGCTTCATGCAGGTTGTTGAGGTTCAGGTCATCGAATAAAACCCCGCTTAAAGTCACGGTTGTTGGTGTTGAGCCACCGCACGCCACCAGAGAACCCGCCATTAACGCCACGATTGCCGATTGAATTGCGAACTTGTTCATAAAAACCCCTAAAACTTTCAGCAGAATTCGTCAATTCTGACTTGTGAGAGACGAAAACCGTGTTGCGCCGTCAAATAATCTCGAGGATCAACATTAGCCATTGCGTTTCAAGATTCTCGAGACTCCAGAAAACCGTTTTTGAAAACTTTAATTGCTTTGTTGCACACCAATTCCGACGCTCGAGGTGTTCGCCGTCAGGTCGAACGAAATGCCCAAATCACTCATCGTTCGTCCTGTGGTTGTGCCCAACCATTCATCGAATGCGGTCACTCGAGCGTAAACGCCTGGCTTGTCGATTTCGGTGCAGGATGTCGTACCGAACGAAACCACGCCGACTTGTCTTGGGGTTGCACTGTCGGTAAACAGTGGTCCGCCGCTGTCACCCTGGCATGATTCGCGCACGGTGGTGTCACCCGCTGGGGTTTGGGCGCAGAGCATTTGCGGTGTGGCATTCCAGGTGCTTTGGCACAGGGCATCTTGAGAAAGTTGTTGACCCACTTCGCGCAAAGTATTGGTTGTTCCCGTTTCGGTTCTGCCCCAACCGATCACTCGCACGGCTGTGCCTGCGGCATTGAGGTTGGTTTCAGCGCCTCGAGCGGGCGCAATCAGGCTGCCTTGGGTGGCTGGAGCGCTCAGTTTGAGGAGGGCGATGTCGTTGTTTGTGCCGCTGCCTGCGGGCAGAAGGTATTGCGGGTGGTTGATGATTTCGCTAACATCAATGATTTCGCCCTCCTGGGTGGTCAGGTCGGTGACACCGAGTCTGACTTGAATGGCGGCGGCAAAAGTCGTTTGTTTGTTTTCCGTGTAAAAACAGTGCGCTGCCGTCAAGACCCAACGCGGCGCAACCAACGAAGCGCCACAAAATTGAGCGCCGTCCGCTTTTTGAATCAAGGCAACCTGGAATGGAAATTTGTCCTTGCCTCCAACGGCGCTGCCGTTGATGATTTTCGGATCAATCAAACTCGAGTTAAGTGCCACAACATTGGCGGCACTGTAGCCCAAACGCATTTGCACGCCAATTTTGAGGGCGCCAATTTTCACGTCGCTAAAACTGTAAGCGCCCGTTGCACTGGTCACAACGGTTTTCTCGCCAGCGTCAAGGCTCGAGTTGCTGTTGGCGTCAATATAAACCGTCCAGTCTTTCAACCCCGCTTCACCAGCGTCACGGGCGTTGTTTTTGTTCAGATCGTCGAACAAAATGCCGCCCAAATTTCCAGACGTTCCATTTGGTGTTGAACCTCCGCCACCGCACGCCGCCAACGAACCCGCCAACAACGCAACGATAAACACTTGAGCCACCGATTTTGTCATACAAACCCCCAAGAAAATTCAAGCCCAAATGAATGGTTTCGGACTTACGAGAGACGAAAAACCTTGCAACGCGGTCAAAAACCTTGAACAGCCCAGCGATCAATTTCAAATCTCGTTTCTGATCGGCTTGCTGAACATCAGTCTGCAAAAAGCGGCGTCGCATGAGCGTCGCGTGACCAAAGCTTTGATGCAACGCTTGAAAAAACGCCGCTCGAGTAACCAACACAGCCTCTCAGCATGGCTTTAGCCGCGCTGATTGCAGGCTCGGGTTTTGAAATGCTTGATTGTTCGAGCAACCAAAAAAATACAACCCCGAA
Organism: Deinococcales bacterium; assembly: GCA_031364625.1. Classification (GTDB taxonomy): domain Bacteria; phylum Deinococcota; class Deinococci; order Deinococcales; family JAAFIG01; genus JANXTZ01. The sequence continues at coordinate 2,988 of JANLWR010000918.1, forward strand.
CCAGTTAAGGTGCGGGGTTGCCTCCACTGAAGGAGTTAATCCGTGCGACTCGGAAAGAGTAGCAGAAATTACACCAAATCACAAGAGATTTTGAACATGGCTTTGGAAAACTTGGAGAATTTTGCTGAACGCATTGTGGCTCGAGTTTGAACTTTGGCGCGTTTGAGCTTTGGAAATTGCCAGAAAAGCTCAATGGCTCGAGTTTTATTTCTCCTGTGGTTCTGAG
>JANLWR010000951.1:0-9633 GCA_031364625.1 Deinococcales bacterium
CGAAAACGGTGCGACGCAAATCGAATGCACGATCAACGGCATTGGTGAACGTGCGGGCAACACGAGTCTCGAGGAAGTCGTGATGGCGTTGGCGACCCGTGGGGATTATTACCAGGCGCAAACGCAACTGAACACCAAAGAGCTTTACCGTCTCTCGAGGATGGTCTCGCGGCATTCAGGCATGGTGGTGCAGCCGAACAAGGCGATTGTTGGCGATAACGCTTTCGCGCACGAGGCGGGCATTCATCAGGACGGTGTGTTGAAGAATAAAAGCACCTACGAAATCATGAGCGCCGAAATGGTCGGGCGTGAGGCAGCCGTGCTCGTGATGGGCAAGCACTCGGGACGGGCGGCGTTCAAAAAGGCGCTCGAGGATTTGGGCTACGATCTCTCAGGAAGCGTTCCAGATCACGGCTTGACCGAAGAGAGCGTCAATGCCCTGTTCGTGCGTTTTAAGGAGCTTGCAGACCGCAAGGGCGCGATTGGCGCGGAAGAACTGAGAGCACTTGTCGAAACCAGGGATTCGAGTGTTCCTGAAACTTTCAAACTCGAGAGCATTCAAGTTTTGTCGGGAACGCACGTGATTCCAACTGCCACGGTCACGCTCGAGACTCCCGAAGGTCCAATGCAACACGCTTCAAGCGGTGACGGTCCTGTGGATGCCGCCTTCAAAGCCATCAACGCCCTAACCAAAGTTTACCCAAGCCTCGAGAGTTACCGTATTGAAGCCGTGACCGAAGGCGGCGAGGCGTTGGGTGAGGTTTCACTTCGCGCTCGGGTCAACGACGTGGTTTATAGCGGCAACGGACTCGCCACCGATATTGTCGAAGCCAGCGCTCGGGCGTGGCTCGAGGTGGTGAATTCGGCGATAGCGCAGGTTGGCGTGAAGAAAGAAGCTGTCACCGCGATTTAGAAAGTAGACTAAATCATGTCACAACCAGCGATTGAAAAAATTTCTGTCCAAGATTACTTGCAGCGTGAACAACTCGCTGAAGTACGTCATGAATTTATTGATGGGGTCATGATCGCAATGGCAGGGGAGAAGCGAGTCCATAACAAACTGGCGCGTCGGTTCGTGTTGCTGCTCGAGGCTTTGGCGGACAGTAAAAATTGTGAAGTTGTGATCGAAACCGTCAAGGTTCGCACTCGAGAAACCCGTTATCGGTATCCAGATTTTGCGGTGTCGTGCAATCCTGGCGATGACCCAGGTTTTCTCGAGAATCCGTGTTTGATTGTTGAAATTTTATCAGACAGTACAGAGCACACCGATTTTGGTAAAAAACTTGACGAGTACACTCGCCTGCCCAGTTTGCAGCGTTATGTTTTGGTTGCGTCTGACTCGAGGTTTGTGGTGGTGTACCGCCGAGAGAAAGACCGTTGGACTGTTGAAAGTCTGGAATCTGAGGGCGAGTTTGACGTGCCGTGTCTTGATGTGACACTAAGTCTCGAGCAAATTTACGCTGGGTTGGAATTTTGAACCTCGAGCGCCTTACAAAATTTCTGGTCGAATTGTCTTTTAACAACGACAAACCCTGGTTTGACAAAAACCGTACCGAGTACCAGGTGTTGCGGCTCGAGTTTATTGATTTTGTGGAAGGTTTGATTTCAGGAATCTCGAGTTTTGATGGCAGTGTAAAAGCTGTGAAGGCAAAACAGACCTTGTTTAGAATCAACCGTGATGTGCGCTTTAGCAACAACAAAAATCCGTACAAAACGCATTTCAGTGCCGCCATTGCCAGTGGTGGTCGTCACTCGAGTTTGCCAATTTATTACCTTCAACTTGGGGCAGAAGAATCTGTCGTGGCGGGTGGCGTGTACCTTCCCGAGTCCGATCAACTTAGCGTCATTCGCAGGTTTATTGCGTTAAACCCAAAGAAAGCCGATGCGTTACTCAAAAATAAAATCTTGCTCGAGCATTTTGGCGGTTTGGATTTGGATGCGGTGCTTTCGAGGTTTCCCAAAGGTTTTTCTGAAGGTTCAGGATTGCTGAAATACAAGAGCTTCACGGTTTCTCGAGGGTTTGATGCGTTTGGATTTCAGTCTGAAGTGTTGCAAGCAGATTTAATCTCGAGCTTCCAAAAAATGCAACCCTTGCACAAATTCTTACGTGAGGCATTAACTTACGAGGTGAAATCATGAAAATCATTGGTTTGATTGGCGGCACAAGTTGGGAATCGAGCGCCATGTATTACCGAGTCATCAACCAAACTGTGCGAGACCGAATTCATCCACTCGAAAACGCAAAAAGTTTGATGTTCACCATCAATTTTCATGAAGCCGAACAACACATGCGCTCTGGGCGTTGGGACGAAGTAGGGGAGATGCTGGTCGATGCTGCCAAAAGGCTCGAGGCTGGTGGTGCGGATTGTGTGTTGCTCTGCTCGAACACGATGCACAAACTGTCCAGCGTGGTCGAAAACGCGGTTCAGATTCCAGTAATTAACGTGATAGACGAAACGGCGCGTCAGATCAAATCGCAAAACATCAAACGCGTGGGTTTGCTCGGCACGGGTTTCACGATGAACCAAGCGTTTTACAAAGATCGACTCGAGACGCATGATCTCGAGGTGCTGCTGCCCGAAATTCCAGATCGTGACATTGTAGACCAAATTATTTTTGATGAACTTGTGCAAGGCAAAATTCTCGAGCCTTCCAAACTCGAGTATGTGCGAATTATGCAAGATTTGGTGAACAAAGGTTGCGAGGGCATTATTCTGGGTTGTACGGAAATCATGCTGCTGGTGAATCAATCCGACTCGAGCGTTCCAGTTTTTGACACGACCACGATTCATGCTCTTGCAGCAGTCGATTTTACACTCGGGGTTTAAAGAATGCTCAAAATTCGTCAAGCCAAAATAGAAGACAGTTCAAGTCTGGCTCGAGTTCATGTGCAATCCTGGCATGAAACGTATGTGGGACTGATGCCGCAAAGCGTTTTGGAGGGCATCACGATAGAAGCTCGAGAGGTGCAATGGATTCGCACTTTGAGTAGCTCGGCAATGTGGGTTTTTGTGGCAGAATTGAATGGTGAAGTGGTGGGTTTTGCCAGTGCTCGAGCCTCAGAAGACCATGCGGAATTGTTCACGTTGTACGTGTTGAAGGCTCATCACGGTCAAGGGATCGGTAAGAAACTCTGGAATGCGGTGCTCAAATTGTTGGCGTTACAAAACATCAAAGAGCTTGTCTTGTGGGTGCTCGAGACCAATCCGACCCGAGGGTTTTACGAACATCTTAATGGTGTTGCCTTGGATCGAAAAGTTGAAACCATTCAAGATGTTCAAATCGTTGAAGTGATGTACTCGTTTAATCTGAATTGAGGTTGAGATGAAAGTCAACATTGCCCAAAAACTCGAGCTTTTCCACGACCATTGGAGTCCAAAAATTGTTGGCGAGGTCAACAACATGGCGGTCAAACTCGTCAAATTTCAGGGCGAATTTATCTGGCATCATCACGAACTCGAGGATGAAATGTTTTACGTGATCGCTGGTGAATTTGACATGGAATTCAGGGATAAAACAGTGCATCTGGCGGCTGGAGAATTTTTGATCGTACCAAGGGGTGTCGAGCACCGCCCAGTGGCACAATCTGAAGTTTCGGTGATGCTGATTGAACCCAATACGGTTTTAAATACGGGCAATGTGACGAGCGAAAAAACGGTTGTGAACCTCGAGCGAATTTAGTAGATTGGTATGATTTAAACATGGTCAAAGACTTCCAGCGTTTTGAAAACATTGCTTACGGTGAAGATTCCAAACGGGCGCATCTGCTCGATATTTTGTTACCTTTTGGCGTAGAAAACCCGCCGCTGACGATTCATTTTCATGGCGGTGGTTGGCAGCAATTTGGTAAATATTTGCCCGATTGCGAGTTTCTGGCAAGGGCGGGTTTTGCGGTTATCAGCGCCAATTATCATTACGCGCAGGAAGCCTTGTTCCCAGCACAATACGACGACGTGCAGGCAGTGGTGCGCTGGGCAAAAATCCAGGCGCTCGAGTACGGTTGGGATGCGGGTCGGATTGGGGTTTGGGGCATTTCGGCTGGGGCGCACTTGGCGGCGTTGTTGGGCAGCAACCGCGTTGTGGCGCTCGAGTCTGAACCTTCGGCGCAAGTTCAGGCTGCGGTCTGCATCTGTCCGCCGACGGATTTAACCAACGCAATCGATTGGAAGTTCACTTACGCCCATGAAGATGGTTTTAGCAATCTTCTTGGTGCTCATGCGGCAACACGTCCCGATTTGGCGAAAGCCGCAAGTCCAGTTTTTGGAATCTCGAGTAATTCTGTACCGTTTTTAATCATTCATGGCGATCAGGACGAACTTGTGCGGGTGCATCAAGCCCAGGTTTTACATGAAACCCTACAAGATCACGGGGTAGAGTCACGGCTCGAGATTATTTCTGGTGGATCGCATTTCATCAATGAAACGCACCGTAGCTTGTGGCAATCATTGACCGAAAAATTCTTTAATCAGACCCTGACATAGTATGCTACGGCGCTAGGATCAACAGTTTTATCTCGAGCTTGAAAGGAGGGAGAGGAAATGACAAATGACGTTTTGAGCGGTGCAGCACAGGTGATGGGTGAGATTCAGATTTATGATTGCACGCTTCGTGACGGCACGCAGGGCGAAGGTTTCAACCTCTCCTTAGAGGATAAACTCGAGATTGCCAAAGCGCTGGACGCTTTTGGTATGACTTACATCGAGGGCGGCTGGCCCGGTTCTAACCCCAAAGATGCCCGTTTTTTCGAGGCGATGAAGGACATCAAACTCGAGCGTTCTAAGCTGGCGGCGTTTTCGTTCACGCGGCAAAAGGGTTTTACGGTTCAGACCGATCCTAATTTACAAATTTTACTGGCGGCAGATACGCCTGTTGTAACGTTCGTCGTCAAAGCTTGGGATAAGCATGTCACGCAGGCGTTGGGTATCACCCTCGAGCAGAATCTCGAGGCGGTGGATGACACGGTGCGTTATTTCAAATCTCTTGGGCGCGAAGTGATTCTGGATGCAGAATTGGCGTTCGCGGGCTTCAGGCACAACCCAGATTACGCCCATGCGGTGCTCGAGACGGCGGTCAAAGCGGGCGCGGATTGTTTGGTCTTGTGCGACACGTTGGGCGATGTGATGCCCGAAGAGGTCACGGCTCGAGTGCAACAATCACTAAAACTGGGCGTGCCTGTCGGAATTCACACCCACAACGATCTCGAGATGGCAATTGCGAATGCGCTGGTGGCGGTTCGGGCGGGGGCAACCCAAGTCCAAGGCACGGTCAACGGCGTGGGTGAACGCACGGGCAACATGAACCTGATTTCGTTTGTCGGTTTGCTGCAAGCCAAACTGGGCGTCCATTGCGTACCTGACCTGTCCAAACTGACCGAACTCTCGAGGTTTGTCGATGCCAGGGCGAACCGCACGCCGCGCAACGAGCAACCGCTTGTGGGCGCGTCGGCGTTTGCGCACAAGGGCGGAATGCACGCCAGCGCGGTCAACAAAGACCCAAGTTTGTACGAGCACATGAATCCCGAAGTGGTGGGCAACTCGAGGCGTGTGCTGATGTCGGATTTGGCAGGGCGCAGCAATCTGGTGGCGACGGCAGCCGAATACGGTTTGCTGATTGATGGCAAAGACCCTGCAGTTGCCAGCGCGGTCACTCGCCTTAAAGAACTCGAGGATGAAGGTTTTTCTTTTGAAGGCGCGGATGCCAGCGTGATGATGCTCTTACGGGTTGCAAAAGGTGAACCAGAATTTTTCAAACCGCTGGTCTTCAGGGCGCACATCGACGATTTTGCCGATTTTGGCACTGAAGCCGAAGCCTCGGTGCAAGTGCTGGTTGGTGACACTCGAGAACACGCTTCGGCATTGGGCGACGGTCCTGTGAATGCTTTGGATAAAGCGTTAAGAATCGCGCTCGAGCGGCATTACCCCAGCATTCGAGAGGTCGAACTGACCGATTACAAAATGCGGGTGCTCGAGGGTTCACGCGGCACGGGGTCGCGGGTGCGGGTCTTGATTGAATTTTCTGACGGTCGCTCGAGGTGGACGACGGTTGGTGCGGGGGTCAACAGCATCAAAGCCTCGTTTATTGCGCTGGTGGACGGCTTGTGCTTTAAGCTTTCACAAGATGGGATTGAACCAAAAACCATGCTCGAGCCAACGGAACAGATCGCTCAGGTTTGAATTTCAAAACACAGCACGCTGACCACCCGAATTTGTCCAAAGGTTGTGGACAGAACTTCATGTGGGACAATGCCACCAAGCAAAGCAATCGATTGCCCGACTTCTAAACGCAAATCGGTGCTTAAAGAGTGTGGATTGATGCTCGAGAGTGCTTGAAGGTTGTGATTCGGGTACAACCTGAGCACACCACCCAAGCTGTCGGCTACGCCTTTGGTGTGGTCGAACAAGCAGGTAATCAGGGTCAGGTCGCATTGCACAATGTCGCGGTGAAGTGCCAGGAAATCGCCTGTTCGGGCGTAATAGCTGTATGTGCCTCGAGCGCCTGTGGGTTTGATACGGGTTTGGCAGAGCGTCTCGAGCATTGTTGTCAGGGCAATTGATTGATAATACGCGTCTTGAACCGCGCCGCCTTGGCTGCTTAAAAACTTGCGGGCGGGCGAGCCACCGCGTCCAAAATTGATTTCAAACCCACTGCGGTCTGTCTCGAGCATCAGGTTTTCGCTGGCTTGCGAACCGAGTGCCAGGCTTTCGCGTTGCAAGCCAGCCAAGTTTGACGGCTCGAGCAACGGTTCGATCAAGACAAAACCGCCAGCTTGGTACAAGGGTGAACGCTGAATGATGTCTGGAATTGGGTTGGCTCGAGGATTGGGTTTTGACTGATTTTGAGATTGGGCTTGCATGTAAACCTCGTTTTAAAAGTTGCCAGGTCCAAAATCTGGTGGTGCAGAAAAACTGACGGCGTTGATGGTTGTTTTGACCTCGTCTGGCAAGTGTGCAACGGGTAACTCGAGGCTGCCGTCTTGCAAGCTCGCAAATTGCTTGGTGTGCAAAATTTTGGTCTGAAAGTGTTGCTCAAATTTCTTTGGCGTTGCGCTGATCGAAAAGCTGTTGCCGACCAGTGCGCCAACTTCAAACCCCAAGCTTTCAAAATGTGCTCGAGTTTGACTGGCACGTGTTTTATCTGGCAGGAAAGACTCGAGGTTTTCGCTGGTAACACTTTCGGGTTTTGGCATTGTGCCAGATTTGGGTTTTAAAATAACTTGTGCCGAAATCAAGTGTTTCATCTTGCCACCAATTCGACTCGAGGGGCTTGATGGTTTACAACTCGAGCTTCTTGTTTTTTCGTTGGCGCGGCATTTAATGCCAGCGCCAGGTAATTTGTTCCGTCCGAAACCATCAGTTGATGCGCCATCAATGACTCGAGGAATTCCTTGACGCTCGAAGGTTCAAATTGCTGTTCAGGATGTTCTTCCGCTAGTTTTTTCATGATGCTGCCGAGGTTATGGAACGAATCACAGTATTCGTAAATCGTGCGGTCCGCGCCGCGCAAATCGAGGCTGGGGCAGGTGGCATTGATGCGGGTGTCAATCAATTTTAAACCGTTTTGGCTGGCAATGCCGTACAGTCTGCCCGTTTCGGGTTGTCGTTTCCATTGATCCACAAAAGCAATCACGCCTTGAGCATACTCGTTTTGCGCTTTGGCATGGTTGGCTTTTTTGGCGTAATCGTACTCAAAATAGTACGCGATGTTATGCAATATTTTTGGCGCGAAAGGGTACAAATACTGATACGGTTTCATCGGGCGCACGTTTTCAAAACCAAACTCGAGACTCTGGTCAAAATTGGGACTGAAACGATCAAGCCGAATCGCCCCACACGCGGCAGGAGGCTGCAAGAAGCGAATGGCGTGCAGCATCTCGAGCATAAGCTCATAATCGGTCTGGGTCTCGCCTGGGAAGCCGTACAGGATGTTCCAGTCCACGCCGATGCCAGCTTCAAAACACCATTTTAAAAGCTGCACGTTGCGCAGTGCGGTTGTGCCTTTTTTCATCAGCTTTAAAATGTGGTCGCTTAAGCTTTCAATCCCTGGTTGCACGCGGTAAATTCCAGCTTTTGCCAGCAACTCGACCTGTTCGCGGCTGAGGTTGGCTTTGATCTCAAAGAATAGTTGCCGCTTTTCGGGTTGTGCCGCCAATTGCGGCAACCACGTCTCGAAGTAGTGCATGTCCAAAATGTTATCCACCACCTCGAGCGTCTCAATGCCCCAAGTGGCAGATAAAAATTCGAGTTCAGACTGTACTCGAGCCTGGCTCTTGCTCCTGAAACTCAGGCTGCCACCGTTCAAACCGCAAAAGGTGCAATGCGATTTCGCGCCCCACCAGCAACCCCTCGAGGTTTCAAACAAGAGGCTGGGCGTGATCGGTGTGCTGCTGACCGACCGCTCGAGTTGAGCAAAATAATCAGAGTAATCGGGCATCGGCAGCGAATCCATGTTTTGAATCATGTTTGGCGCACCATTGCTGACTGATCGTTGATCTTGACGGTAGACGATTCCTGAAATTTCTCCAAGTTGCTCGAGTTGATCGTGCAACACAACATTAACCAGTGCTGGGAAACTTTCTTCCGCCTCGCCCGAGCAAACGTAATCGACGAAATTAAATTGCTGATGTAACTCGAGTCCCATCGTGGCTTCCCAGTTCGCGCCGCCAAAAACGATTGCCAGGTGCGGAAATTTGGCTTTCAGGCGTTTTGCCAGTGTCAAGGAGGCAATATTTTGCTCAAACGTCGAGGTGAATCCGACCATCCTGTAATCCTGCCAAGGCACAACATCCAGGCAAAACTCCAAAAACCCTTCGACTTTCGCCCGCACCGCTTTTAAGCGTTTCACCGCATCCGGCTCGAGTTGCCACGTTTCAAACAAGACCTCTTGGATGTACGCCGCATCTTGCTTGGAATGATCGCCGTAGAGGGCTTGGGTAAAAATCCAGTCTCCCGCAAATGCCGTGTAAGGAAGCTCAAAATTGATCCACTGGTAATCTTCAAGCCCAATAAATTCGGCAAAATCAAACGTAAAATAGCGCAAATCACACGCCACACCGCGCTCGAGCAGCGCGGCTTTGAGTAAACTGATGCCGAGCGCCTGACGGTTCAGCGCCCCGAAGGGCATACTGAGCAGCAAGATTTTTGAAGGTTGTGCATTCATCGAGAGCCTCAAATTGAAGCGCATTCTTGAACATCAAGCTCGGGTTTTTGGGCAGGCGCGAACCCACCCAAAAACCAGAATTTCTACTTCCTCGAGACTTGATTAAAGTTTCAGATCATCTCTTACAATCAATTCCTCGAGCGCGGCAATGTCATCTTCGGAAAGCCCGCGAGTGAGGGTTTGACTCGAGTTGTCCTGCGGGATCTCGACGGGTGATGGCAGCACGATGGGCGCGATGGGTCTGATCGGTTGGATCGGTGGTCTGATTGGCGGCACAATGGGTTGTATGGGTTGAATTGGCAGCACTGGCATAATTGGATGAATGGGTTGAATCGGCTGAATCGGTTGAATTGGATGGATGGGCAAGATCGGTCCAAGGCATTTGACTTTTGCCAGCAGCACGGCTTTGTGAGCGTCAACCAAACCGTTGCCGGTGGCGGTATCGGGTCCGACGGTGGCAGGGTTGCCGCCGGTGCT
>JANLWR010000809.1:0-3294 GCA_031364625.1 Deinococcales bacterium
CGGAAGTTGACCAATTTGCACACCGTACATGCTCATCAGGGCATTAAATGCCAACAACAATGCAGAAAATGCGCCCTGTAAAACAAAAGGAATTGACCCTAGCACTTCTGGCACGGTGAATAGGGGTACTTTGACCTCTTTGGATTTTTCACCGTAACGAAAAGCAATCACGAAGGTACTCACAATCAAACCAAGCAACCAAACTGCCGCCAGAATTAAAGTCTGAGGAAGGTCAATGATTCCGTCCCAGCGCAAAAATGGAATGATTAAACCAGGAATGGCAAAGTAAAACAAAATATTTGGACGCTCGAGGGTGAACAAAACAACGGCTGCCAAAGAGTAAAGTGTTTGCGTTGCGGCGATGACTGGCATCACCCCATTAAAAAGTCCTAAACCTGGTTGTAACAAACTGGCTACAATGCTGACCACAATTGTGCCAATGCCAAGTCCAAGCATCAAGGTTCTGCCGGCTTGTCTGGGCGCACTTTGACCGCGTTTGATGTAACCCAAACGCGCCATGCCTTGCGACCAAGCCCAAGAAAAAATGGCACCAAATACCAACCCTGCCGTCACCGTTTGGGTGGTCTCTTGGCTCGAATCGGCATTTGTCAAACCAAATCCGGCGATCATTAGACCAGGAAAAGCGTACAACAATCCCCTGGTGACTTCGACCCAGGATGGTTTGGCTTGCGTGGGTAAGGTTTGGCTTTTTTGACGAAACGGTACTCTGGCGTAAAGCGCCTCTGCCAGCGCAAAAATATCATCATGTTCGTACACTTCACGCGCCGAACGGTCATTGATGCCGTCCATCTCGAGCGCAGCCGCAATTTCGAGTGGCGAAACAGCCGCCACACAGATTTCGTCCATCCGACGCCCGAGTACATCAACCGGATCGGTTGAACGCCGATTGGCTCCGGCGGTGGAAATTGGCGGGTGCATCTGATCCGATTCTGGTTGTAACCCCAAGGGAACAAATTCTAGCCTTGCGCTCACGTGATGCTCCAACTTGGGGCGAGTTGCTCCTCAAGCATCGATTGATTGGTTTTGTCGGCAACCTCACGGTACAAGGCGCGGTAAATGCCCAAGAAATTCTCGAGCGTGAAGCTGTTAAACACCCGGTCTCGAGCGGCTGCGCCCATTTTTTGGCGCAGTGGATGATCGGTTAAGAGTTTCAGGCTGGCTCGAGCCACCGCTTCAGGGTCGCGGGGCGGTACGACAAAACCGGTATCGCCGACGGCTTCGCGCACGCCGCCGACATCGGTGGCAACCAATGGACGACCTGCCGCCATGGCTTCAATCGCCGTGTACGGAAAACCTTCAGAAATGCTGGTCAGCGCCACCACATGCCCAGCATGGTAGGCATCGACGGTCACATCAACCCGTCCCTCGAGAACCGCAGAATCGGTTAAACCCAGGTCTTTGATCAGTTTTTGGCAGTGATTGTAATAACCTTCGCCGCCCTTTGGGGTTCCACCAAAAACGCGCAATTTTGATTCTGGCAGTTGGTCGTGGACGTAAGCGAAGGCGCGAATCAGGGTGTCCACGTCTTTGATCGGGTCAATCCGACCAAGCCACGAAATGGTTGGCGTGCTTGGCTCGAGACCTGTAGGGAAATCGGCGGTGTCCACACCGTTGTAAACACGTTGAATTCGTTCAGGATGAGCGCCGCCCAAGAGTTCCCAACGGCGGTTGTAATCCGACCCAGGGGTGATCAAATCGGCTTCCATGTAGCCAGTGTTCGAGAGCATTCGGTAAAAACGTAGTAGCAAGGCTTTGACCGCAGGTGAATACGGCGAACCGGTATAGGACAGGTAACGCTCGCGCAAGTAAATCCCGTGCTCGGTTAAAACAAAAGGTGTGCCGTGCGTCCAACGGGCGTTTAACGCCACCAAAACGGGCAAGCCGTTGGAAACCGCATGAACCAGATCACCTTTGGGCGCAGATGCCGACAATGGACGCATCAGGTGCGCGATCAGCTCGTTCGCCAACATGGCATCAGCCAAGCTGGGTTCAACCACACCAGCGCCAGCCAACTGCCGACCACCCTCGAGCCACCTGCCGCGCCAAGTCTTGACCAGGCGCTCCACAGAGCCTCTCGAGCCGAGTGCGGCGTTCAGGTTGGCATTGCAACCGTATTGATGCAAGCCAAACAAGGCGTGAACAAAATCGCTGGTGGCGGTTTCGGAAGTGTTTAGCAGTGCTTCCAGGAAAGCTTGATGCAGTCGTTCAAAAGGCACAAGGGTTGTTTTGTTGCGCGTTAAGGTTCGTCCACCATAATCGCCCCACAAACCAATCATGTTGACGCTGCGCAAATTGGCTGGGACTTTCCAAACGCTTGCCTCGCTCGAGCTGGCAGCCACGGCATGAACGTTGAATTGATATTCTGGCAAACCTTGCAGCAACTGGTCGCACCAGACGCTGACGCCACCGTGGGCTTGCGGGTATGTGCCTTCGGTCACCATGTCAATCACCAGTGGGGTTTGTTTTGATCGCAGAAAATCGCCTACGCCGCCATGAGAGTTAGGCAAAATCAAACCACCAGCCGCACCAAGCGATTTGTGCTTGGTGCGATTTGAAAAGAATTTGCTGATGTTGGTTGGTAGCATGATGTTCCAAACGGTGCTGTAGTCTCGAGGTGGCTTGGGATGCCTGGCGGATTCAAAGCTTTAGATACCTTGACCGACTGTTACGACGTTGCCAGCTTGGGTGTAGCGCACAAAGTCTGGTCCGTAGGCTGTGCCAAAGGCGGGGTTGGTTAACGGGATGTTGACGTTGCTGGCACCAGAAACGGTCACTGTGCCTGCTGCACGATCCCAGACGGCGCTGGCGGCGGCATTGTCATAGGCGAGTCGGGCTTTCATTTTCAGACCCAGATCGGTCATCGAAAGGTTTTTGATCGGCAGGTTGATCCAGGCTTCGTACTTTTGAGCGACTTTGTCAATAAAGCTGGTAAGCAAACTGGTGTTTGTCGTGTCAAACCGCAAGTTGCTTTGGTGGAAATAATGCGGATTGAACGAACCGGTCAAAATATGGTCAATGGCGGTGTTGGCTTCTTGCTCCATAATCTCAGCAATTGTAAAATCGCGTCCCCAAAAAGTGCGGTAGAGGTGGTTGTATTCGCTGACCAATTGTGCTGGTGTATTTGTATTGTAAAAAATGTTGACTGGAAAACGTGGCACGAGCATGATGTTGTTGACTGGCAAGGTTGCCGCATCGAGCCAAACGCCAGTGTTGGGGCTTGGATTATTTTGATTGCAGTCACTTGCCGTGGAAACACAGACGGGGGCGGTGGTT
>JANLWR010000812.1:0-4816 GCA_031364625.1 Deinococcales bacterium
CCCCCAAACGATGCGCGGCAGCCTCCAAGATGCCTTTGAACGCGTAGAAACCACCCTGAATACCCGCCTGCCAGGTCTTCGGGGCGAAATCCCCACTCATCAACAAGCCCAGCCGTTCCTCGCCAGGGTGGTTCGAGTCCGAAATTGGGTACGGAAAGACATTCCCAACCTCGAACAACAACAGACTCTCGAGCGCCCGATTGACTTTGGCAGTGTTCAACAAGCTTGAGATCAGTTGCGTACGAAGGTGCGTGCGTTCCGAAGATTGGGCGTTTTGCAACTCGAGCACGGGTTCGGGAACTCGAGCCAGACTCGCTTCGAGCGGATTGGTGAAGCTGTAATTGACAATTTCTTGAAAGCCCAAACCGACCAGCACCTCTTTTAAGGCTCGAGTGACTTTCATGGGCGCGTCAACGCCGCGCACGCCATCGTTGACGCGAATATTCGGTAGGGTTTCAGGAATCGCGTCATAACCCAGCATTCGCGCAACCTCTTCGACCAAATCCACTTCCAAATCCATGTTCACACGGTTGGTACTGGGGCGTACCATCCAGACCTCGCTCGAGCTTGCGTCAACCAGGAAACCCAATCGCTCGAGTGCTGCTTGCATGTCACTGCTCGAGAAATTCGTGCCGAGGTATTCGTTGGCAAAACTTGGACGGAATTGCACACTCAAACGAGGTTGTTCGCCACCAGCATCAAAATGCCCAGCCACGACCTCACCGCCGCCAGACTCGAGGATCAACTGCATGTAACGGTCAGCCGCCCAGACGGGCAGGTTTGGGTCTACGCCACGCTCAAAACGGTACACGGCATCGGTTGCCAAACCAAGCCGCCTTGCCGTAAGGCGCAACTGCACAGGATTGAAACTTGCCGCCTCGAGCACCACATCGGTTGTCGCATCCGTGATCGCGCTGTAATTCGCGCCAATAATTCCAGCCACACCAATCACTCGAGATTCGGCATGGACTGGGGTCGTAATCACCAAATCTTTGGCGGTTAAAACCCGAGGTTGATCGTCTAAAGAAATCACAGTTTCTGCGTCCGTCGCATGGCGAACCACGATTTTATGTTCGGGCAAATCCTTGGCGTCATACGCCGCCGTGGGTTGCCCAAGCTCGAGCATCACGTAATTGCTGGCATCCACCAGATTGTTGATGGCTCGCATTCCGGCGTTGGTCAAGCGGCGCTGCAACCAGGCGGGACTCGGAACGACCTTCACACCTTTCGCCATTCGCGCCACAAAACGAGGGCAGGATTCAGGCTCAAGGACTTCAACAGCAATTGGGAAACTCGAGTCATGCTGGCTTTCTAAACCGTTTGAAGGGAGTTTCACCTCGAGCTTCAAAAATGCTGCCAAATCTCGAGCAATGCCCAACACCGAAAGCGCATCCGCACGATTCGGCGTGATTTCCACATCCAGCACCACATCTTCCGTCCACAAACTGATGAGCGGTGTGCCAGGTGCGGCGTTGTTTGCGGGAAACTCGAGCAAGCCGCCCGCGTAATCGCCAATGCCCAATTCTTTGGGCGAACAACACATGCCCCAGGAGGTTTTGCCCTGAATCTCACGGATGCCGACCACCGTGCCTTGTCCGTCCATGTCCACACTTTGATGCGCCGCCAGTTGCGTGCCAGGGGTTGCCACCGCCATACCAACGCCCGCTCGAGCGTTGCTTGCCCCCGTGACAATCGTTTTTGGTGTGCCATCACCGACATCGACCAGCAGATCAAACAAATGCGTTTCGGGCATTGGAGCACACGTCAGCACCACCCCAAAAATCACACCGTCGGGCGGTGCGGGACTCTCGAGGATTTCTTCAATGCCCGTGCCGAGCATGGCAAGGATAGGCTCGAGGTTGTGCGGGTTGTAACCAATTTTTTCGGGAAGGTCTGGAAGCATTTCGACCAGCCAGGAATACGGTATTTTCATGATTGCTCCTTCAAGGTTTGATCTAAGAAACGCTGGATAATTTCTTTGCTGGGCAACTCGAGCAAGTATTTAGAGACGAATAAATCGTTGTCCAAACCCGCCAGGGCGTACTCGACCAGCGCCTGATTTTTTTGATTGCAAAGCAGAATCCCAACTGGTGGGTTATCGCCGTCCGTCATCATGTGGCGTTTGTACCAGGTGACATACGTGTTTAACTGCCCAATATGTTCGTGCGTGAAGTCACCGAGTTTTAATTCAATCAATACATGACATTTTAAAATGCGGTGGTAAAACACCAAGTCCACAAAGAAATGCTCGTAACCAATTAAAATTCGTTTTTGACGGGCTTCAAAACAAAAACCGTGTCCAAGCTCGAGAATAAAGTCTTGGATTTTCTCGAGCAAGCCGTGTTCAACGGCGGTTTCGGTGGCGCTTTCACTGGGTTTGATGCCTAAAAACTCGAAGATATACGGGTCTCGAATCTCGAGTTTTGGCAGGATGTGTTCAGTGTTTGCCTGGACGGTTTCCACCATTTTTTTCATGTCGCCAGAAACGGCTGTGCGTTCAAAAAAAAGACTGCTGATTTGACGTTTTAATTCTCGCACAGACCAATGACCTCGAGAGCACTGGAGTTCATAAAAGGAGCGTTTCAAATCGTCGCCCAATTCTATAAAAAGTGCAAAATGGCTGTATGACAGTTGTTTTAGCAATACATTTGAATCCAAGTATAATTTCGCCGACGCTGTAGGCGAAATCTGATTTTCAGTCAATGTGAAATTGATTGGCAACAGGTGACGCATTTGTAAAAACACAGTTTGAATAATTTGTGGGTATGTGCGGTAAAGCGATCTATAATTATACAACTGCCTATGACCAACATTGCTCATTTTGAGTGATATCAGACGTTCCGAAAGTGCAGAAAGCAGTTTTTCGCCATAAGCTGCTCTGTTTTCACCACGCAACTCGAATTCCGCAATGTAAAAACCAATCAACCAGTTTCGTAACGTCAAACTGACATTCACCGCTCGAGTTGCTTGAAGGCTTAATTCCTTATCTGCATCAACAATGCTCGAGACGATAAATTCAAAAGAAATGGTTTGTGCTGGTTTCATGCGTTTTCCTCGAGACTGAACAGAATTTTAGCAATGGCTCGAGCATCAGTTGGTGTGGCAAGACGAATGGTTTTCATAGGCGGAAAGTTAAACCAGCCATCAATTTCAGTTGTGGATCAACAACTGCATCGAGCGGGTCGACAAAAAGTTCAGTAAAAAATCGGGTACTGTTGCTGAGGTCAATCTGATAACCCACTGAAGCATGAAGGACTGGTGCAAGACCCGCCATAAAATACAACCCAATTCCAGCGCCAACTCCGATGTAGGGCGTGTTTGAGGCATTGAAGAAACAGTATTTTAAATCCAAGGTAATTTCATCAACCAACAAGTAAGGCGCAATTTGCAACCGCACCCATAACGGCTCGAGCACCTGAACCTCGAGAATCACTTGTGGTAAGGCTGGAACTGGGTAAGCCGAAGCCCCGCCAAATTTTAAACCTGCACCAATGCTAAATCCCAAACGAACTTCTTGAGCTTGAGCCAAACTCGAGAAAGTCCAGAAACTTAAAACAATGATCACGAAACGAAATACTTTTTTCAATCCAATGCCCCCCTGAACTGCCGCAGCACCCGTAAATCGTTCTGAAAGAAATACCGAATATCAGGAATGCCGTACTTAATCATGGCAAGCCGTTCAATGCCCAGCCCAAACGCGAAACCTCGAGCGTGCGCGTACTTGTCATCGTTGCGGAGCTTGCAGACTTCTTCAAACACCCTTGGGTGCACCATGCCGCAACCACCAAGCTCGAGCCATTTTGCCGCGCCCGTGCGAGGATTTTCCCAGTACACCGCAAAGTCGGCGCTGGGTTCGGTAAACGGGTAGTAACTGGGTTGAAAACGAACTTTGGCACGGCTGCCGAACAAACCTTTTGCCATTTCTGCCAGCGTGCCTTTTTGATCGGCAAGCGTGATGCCTTCGCCAACCACCAGCCCCTCGAGTTGGTGGAACATGGCTTCGTGGGTTGCGTCGGTTTGCTCGAAGCGGAAAACTTTTCCGGGCACGACAATTTTAAACGGTGCATCAAAGGCTTCCATAAACCTGATTTGCATTGGACTGGTATGCGTTCTTAAAACGCGGTTGTCTTTGAGCCAGAAGGTATCCCATTGATCCCTGGCGGGATGATAGCCAGGAATGTTCAGGGCATCAAAATTATGGAGTTCATCTTCGACTTCGGGTCCCTGCACCACGGCGTAACCCATGCCACGGTAAATGTCGGACAGGTCGTCAATGATTCGGGTAATCAAATGAAAACCACCCGCCTGAAACGGAATTCCTGGCAGGGTCACATCGAGCGCCTCATTCGAGAGTTTCCGCTCGAGTTCCGCGTTTTTAAGACCTGTTTCTCGAGCTTCAAACATCATCTCGAGTTCGTTCTTGATTAAATTTACGGCTGCACCTTTGGCTTTACGGGCTTCAGGCTCGAGGCTGCCAAGGGTTTTTAACTCAGCAGTCAGAAGTCCTTTTTTACCCAAGTATTTCACTTTGACTTCTTGTAATTCACTCAGGCTCGAGCTTGCGTCAATCTCTATTTTGGCTTCATTGACCATGTTGTTCTCCTTTGAGGCAATAAAAAACTTCGGCTGATAGCCGAAGCGAACGCGCAAATCACTTTTCAAAAGTGACTGCGCTAACTTGTAAAAGGCGAAAGTGTACCCACGAGGTAAGGGTAACGGGTTACGGGCGTATCGTCAAGACTTGAATTGTTTTGCGCTTGAGAATGGTATAAACCCCCAAATGCCATTCGACTGCGCCCAAGAATTCTCCTCGAGC
>JANLWR010000815.1:0-3246 GCA_031364625.1 Deinococcales bacterium
ACCTCCTTCGAATCCCGATCGATGATCCAAACTTCCGGCACTCCGAGCCCGGCATAGAAGTCGAGCTTCTGGTATGACTCGTCGCCCATGGAATACAACTCGATACAAACCAATGGCGCCCCCGCCATGTACTCGCCGACGATGCTGCCAATCACGACTTGGGCGCTGGCGATGCGCCAACCGGTCACCATGTAGGGCAGCGCAAAAGGAAGGCGCAGTTTTAAGAGCGTCTGGTTGCTCGAGGCTCCGTAGAGTTTAAACAGGTTTTGTAGGTTATTTTCGACGCTGATTAAGCCTTGCGTGGTATTGGCGACCACGGCAAAAATCGCAATAATCACACTGATCACAATAATGCTACCAAAGCCCAAACCAAACCAAATAATAATGATTGGCGCGAGCGCAATGACTGGTGTGCTTTGCAACATGACCGCGTAAGGGTACAGCGCTTTTTCGATAAATTTATTGGAAGCCAGCACGAACGAAACCACCGTTCCCAAAAAAATCACCAGCACAAAAGCGATACTCGAGGAGCGAAGCGTAAAACTGGCGGCATCGAGCAAATCTGGGGCTTTGTCAATGAAGGCTTGAACCACATCCATCGGACCTGGCAGCACAAATTTTTTCAAACCAGAAACCATAATGATTGCCTGCCAGAGCAGCAGGAATACCACCAGTGCCAAAATGGGCGGCAGTGACCTCGAGAACCATTTTGAAACCGCACTCGGTTCTGAATTGATTTGTGGCAGCACGCTGACTTTTTGGGTCGCCATTGACTTCTCCTAATGCTCGAGCGATTGCACGGTCTCCATGACGGCTTGCCCAAATTCTGGTGAACCACGAAACGCGGCATCTCGAGGATAGGGCGCGTTGACCGCAACCTCGTGCACGAACCTGCCAGGACGGGCGCTCATGATGGCGATGCGGCTCGAGAGAAAGACGGCTTCAAAAACATTGTGGGTGACAAAAATAACGGTTGCGCCCAGAATGTCTTTGAGACGTAAAAGGTCACTGTTGAGTTTCTGACGGGTAATCTCGTCGAGTGCGCCGAAGGGTTCGTCCATCAGTAATAATTTCGGTTTGGTGACCAACGCACGCGCAATGCTGACCCGCATCCGCATTCCGCCCGAGAGTTCGCGTGGAAAAGCCTTATCAAATTTGCTCAAACCCACCAACTCGAGGGTTTCGTCAACCACTGCCTTCCAATTGGATTTTGGCACAGCTTGCAACTCGAGCGGCAATTCGACATTGCCACGCACGTTTCGCCACGGAAGCAGTGTGGCTTCCTGAAAAACAAATGCCGTCGAGCCTCTAGCTTGGATGCTGGTTGGTGCAGCCCCGTTGACTGTCACCAGTCCGTCGCTGACATCGCCCAAACCTGCAATGATGCGCAAGAGCGTGCTCTTGCCGCAGCCGCTCGGACCGACGAGTGAGATAAATTCGCCGTCCCGTACCTCTAAATTGATGCCCTCGAGTGCCAGTGTTCCGTTGCCGTAACGCTTGTTGACATCGCGGACGTACACCAAACGCCGTGCGTCAAGTTGTTGAAATTCGCTTCCACGGATTTGATCGGCAGTCGTCAAGGTGTGCCTCCGAATAAAAACTCGAGCTTGTGAAAAGTGTACTTTCAAAAACAATCAAGCATTAAGTTTGAAGCGAACTGCCGACAAGATTATCACCTGTTTGAGCGTAAGTCGTCAAATTTTGTAAGCCAACTTGCACAATGACTTGCACAATAATGCGTGCAGCCTTCAAAACGCAACTTTAAAAAATTGGCTTGGCTACGGCATGATACCGCGAATTTATTGCGGCAATTGAAGTTCAGGGGCAATTGCCACGGTTTCTGGTTTAACCTCGAGTTGAACTTCGACCTCGGCGGTTTTGAGTTTAAGTATTCCGAGCGCGAGTTCAAGGTTTTTCAGGTTTGGAACGCCGTAATAACCGCCCGAATCGGTCAACAACTCGGTTTGATGCCCCGCCGAATCACTGACCGTCACCGTCTGGTTGGCAAGCCCGAATCCGTCTTGGGTGACACGCCCGATCAAACCTGCCAAGTTGCCCACGGGAGCAGTTCCCCAGGAAGAATTGAGGGCAAACGCCCCAGACTTGGCGGTTAATTTTGAGGTCAATTCCTCGAGTGCCTTAGCGCCAGTTTTACGACCGTCAAAAGTCGCCTGGTCGGGCGTGCGGTACGAATACCCGACCCAACCCGAAACCCCGAGAACTTGCAAAGAGCGCTTTAATTGGCTCAAAGTTTCTTCCTGCGAGTTGATGTAAATGGCAGTCCCCACCGCCACACTGCCGTTCGCTTTGGTTTGCACCGCAAAACGGTTCCAACCGTCAAACCAGGCGACTTGTTCTTTAATGTTCTCGCGTTTGTAATTCATGGGAATGTTCAAATCCAAAATCCCTGACTGCATCCAAGACACCCAATCTTGCAAAACTTCCGCATAAGTGCGGGTTTTGCCAAATTCCTCGAGCGTTCTGGGTGCATCTTTATAGGTGATGGTCGCCGCCGAAACCCAAACGCTTGGTCGAATCGCTTTGACGCTCAAATAGACGCGTTTGACAAGATTGGTGATTTGATCGCGCCGCCACTGCGCCCAGTCCAAATCGGTGTTTTTTGGCGTGTCGGTTCTGCCAGAAAAAACTTTGAACGCCTCGAGCGCCGTCGGGTTGTAACCCCAAATTGGCTCGTAGGGCGGTGTACCATTGTCGGGGTAACGCACCCGATCAAATTGAATCCCGTCCACATCATAATTTAGGGCGATGCTCGAGTACATGGCGGCAATATAATCCGCCACATCGGGATGCCCGACATCGAGCACATAATCTTTTCCGGCGCTGGCGTCACCATTGGCTCGGGTGGTCAACCAGTAATCGCGTCCAGTGGCTTTTAAACCGTGCAAATTCATGACATGGTTTGCGGCAAGGGCTGGTTCGGTGCTGTTAAAAGCCGAGGTTGTAATCATCCAAGCATGAACTTGAATTCCAACCTTGTGCGCCTTCTGGATCACATCCGCAAGTGCATCAAAACCAGGTGCAAATTTTGGATCGGCGCTGCGCGGCACGCTGGCAAGGTTACAATAACAATCCATGCGCCGCCCGACCTGGACAAACAAGGCATTCAAGCGCAGTTTTTGGGCGTCAGCCACCAATTTATCGACTTCTTTTGGCGTTTTAAAACCGGGTCCAAAAGCGTCCACCCACAATGCCCGCAATTGATGAACTGGCGTGGCTTGTTTGCCG
>JANLWR010000835.1:0-4791 GCA_031364625.1 Deinococcales bacterium
TTAACCGTCCTGGCACTGAACCTTGTTCCTGCTTTGGCTGCCAAAATCACCTTGACCACCTCGGGTTCCCTCAAAGCTGGACAGGAAACAACCATCACCGCGAATGTCAGCGAAGCCCAAGGGCTTGAGGGTGCAGTGTTAAGTGTAATTTTTGATGGGGCGCAAGACGCCGAGGCGCAACAGGTGGACTTGGGCAAAATTGGTGATCCCAAACTCGAGGCGAAAATCAAACCCCTCAGCGACGTGGTTCATGTGACGGTGCGTTACTCGAAAAACGGTAAGAATTACGCCAACGTTGCCAACATTGAAGATTTGCAGACCAACACCTACGAATTTCGTTTCGACCAGGAAGCTTCCCGAGCCAGCACCCCAATCATTCAGTACGGCGTTTGGTTGCTGGTTTTTGCCGCACTTGGGGCTTATGCGCTGCGCAGTACCAAAAGCGCGTTTTAGTTTTTAAGGTTAAAACCTGATAGACTCGGGGCACTCGAGCAGTCATAAACCATTGCCTCGCTTCGCTCGAGCTGTCTTTTTTGTCTCGCGGTTTTTTCGCAAATCGTTTTCTGGTGCTGTTCAATTTTCGCATTCTCGTTTTTAGATTTATAAATTTGGAGGAACAATGTCACAACTCATGCGCATCCGCCCCAACGTGGGCGTGTTTATTGACACGCAAAATTTGTACCACTCGGCAAGAGATTACTATCAACGCACCGTCAATTTTGAAAGTTTGCTGCGTTACGGCGTCGGTGAAAACCGCGAACTGCTTCGCGCCATCTCTTACGTGGTCGAACGTGAGGGCGACACCAGCGCCTGGCCATTCATCTATAAACTTTCAACCCTTGGTTATAAAGTCAAACGCATGACGCTTCACGTCCATCACACCACCGAATCGGGCAAAACGATTTGGGAGGGCAACTGGGACATGGGCATGTGCGCCGACATCGTGCGTCTGGTCGATCACCTGGATGTGATTGTGCTCGGCAGTGGCGACGGTGACTTCTTGGACATTCTCGAGGTCATGATGGAACGCGGCAAACGGGTGGAAGTGATCGGTTTCAAAGAAACCACCGCCCAAAAATTGATCGACGGCGTGGACAAATTCACGCACCTGCCCGACATTGAGGGTGCGTTCATGCCCCTGCGTGAACGCAGCAACGGCGAATCGCTCGAGACGGTGGCTGAGGGTACGCCGCTCGAGTCGTTGGTCAGCTAAAGTTTTGCAGCGATGAACGGTTTTGAACTTTCCGATTACGATTTTCATTTGCCCGAATCGCGCATTGCGCAGTTCGGACTCGAGCCGCGTGACACCAGCAAGTTGTTGGTGGGGCAAAAGCACAAACTCGAGTTTGAGCACAAGATTTTCAGGGATATTACAGATTATTTGGTGGCTGGAGATGTGCTCATCTTAAATCGCACTCGAGTCATACCCGCAAGGCTCGAGGCAAAAAAACCTTCTGGCGGCAAGCTCGAGGTTTTGCTGCTGCGTGAACTCGAGTACCAGGTTTGGAGTGCGTATTTAAAACCCGCCAAGCGCGTGCAAGTTGGCGGGATGGTTGACTTTGGACCCGTTCAGGCGACGGTGCTCGAGATTCTTGAAGACGGTGCTCGGGTTTTAAAATTCAATGCCGATATTCGCGTGTACCTGGAAACGTTGGGCGCACTGCCGATTCCGCCCTACATTCAAAACCAAAGCATTGGCGAGCGTTACCAAACCGTCTACGGCAGCGAACCTGGCAGTGTCGCCGCGCCAACGGCAGGACTTCATTTCACCCAAGATTTGCTCGAGAAACTGAATAGCATAGGTGTCGAAATCATGCCCGTGACACTTCATGTGGGTGCTGGAACGTTCAAACCCGTCAACTCGAGCATCGAAAATCATGTCATGCACGCCGAAGTGTTTGAAATTCCGAGTGAAACCGCGCTGGCGGTAACCTGTGCCAAACTCGAGAAACGCCGTGTGATTGCCGTTGGGACAACTTCAGTGCGCACCCTCGAGAGTGCCTGGGTCGAAGGTTTGAATGGTGGAATGCTCGAGCCTGGAACGGGGGAGACGAGCATTTTTATTCGTCTGCCGTACCAGTTTAAAGTTGTCGATGCGCTGATTACCAATTTTCACCTGCCAAAAAGCACGCTTTTAATGCTGGTGGCGGCATTTGCGGGTTTTGAAACCATGACCGAAGCCTACCGTGTGGCGCTCGAGCACGATTACCGTTTTTACAGTTTGGGCGACGCCATGTTGATTTACTGACTTTTTGGTCACTCCATGCTCAACTCATGTTCAGCTTCTCGCAAAATACTCGAGATGTTCGCAGAATCTTACAAATTCCTTGGGAACTTGTAGACTGTTAAGGTCGTAATCACCAAAAGGTCTCGAGCAGGCATTCTCGAGCATTCCAGTGCCAAGATTGGTAGACTGGGTTTTAGTTCTTAAGGAGGCTTCATGATTCAAGTCAATCTCACCCCGCATCGCGGGTTTTTGCGTGCCTCACCCGAGGGCAGCACGGAAACGCAGAAACTCTTTTTGTTGGCGCAACTCACGCCGCAAATCACCACCAGGGCGCCACTGGCGTTAACCTTCGTGGTGGACACCTCTGGGTCGATGCGTGAAAAAGTTGAGGGTGGAAAAAACAAACTCGAGCTTGTGACCCAAGCCTTAACCAGTTTGGTGCAAAGCTCTGACCTGACCTCGAGCGATCAGGTGGCAATCGTGCAATTTGACGATGACGCCAGCACCCTGACCAACCTGACCTCTGACCGTGGTCGTTTGGCGCAGGCGGTAGACGCGCTGCGCAAGCACTCGGGCGGCACGATGATGGGTCTTGGGATGCTCGAGGCGTTGACCAATGTCGCCAGCGGCTCGAAGAACAAACGCATGATGCTCTTGACCGACGGCGCAACCTTTGACGAGGACGCTTGCCGTGCGGTCACGGGAACGTATGTCGCGCAAGGCATCACGATCACGTCTTTGGGCGTTGGCGACGAATTTAACGAAGACTTGATGGGCGAAATTTCGGATCGCACGGGCGGTCGTGTGATTCACGTGGTGGCAAAAAACGCCAGCCCGCCAGCCAGCGTTCTGGCATCCGATTTGCCCACGGTTTTGGGCGACGAATTCCGTCGTGCCGCATCCGAGGTCATCACCAACCTCGAGTTTACGCTGCGTGGTGTGAAGGGCGTCAGTTTAGACCGTGTGACGCGGGTTTACCCGTTTCTTGCCGAAATTGACCTGGCACGTTTTGAGGGCGGCGCGAAAGCAAAAGCCGGCAACCTCGAGGCGAGCACCCAAACCGCGTTTTTGCTCGAGTTGACCCTGCCGCCGCGTCCGCCAGCCAAAGTGCGCATTGCGCAAATCGGTTTGACGTTTGACGTGCCAGGCGAGGGTGTGCGCGGTGAAATCCCACCAACCGATGTGGTCGTCGAATTTACCTTCGACGAGAACCAAACGGCTGCCGTCAACCCAGAAGTCATGGGTTACGTCCAACAACGCAACCTCGAGGGTCTGGTCAAACAGGCGGCGCAAGAGGCGCAGTCCAACCCAGGTCAAGCCGCCAAAACCATCGAGATTGCCCGTCAAATGACGGTGCGTTTGGGTAACTCTGCCATGACGGTAGCGCTCGACCAAGCCAAAGCCGAACTCGAGCAAACCAAGGGTATCTCGAGCGGCACAGCCAAAACCATCAAAATGGGTGCGAAAACCCAGACGATCAAGGTCGGTGGTCCAAACGATGGCGGCGCTCCAAGCGGTGGTTTGCCTTCGGACGAAGAGATTCGTAAATTGACAGGCGCATAACATTCCTGAAAAAAGTTTTATAAACCCGTACAATACTAAAAAATCCCCCGTCTCTCTCGAGAGAGAGACCAATCAAGGAGTTAAAATGACTGTCTGCCACGTTTGCGGAACCGAAAATCCAGAAGGTACGAAATTTTGTGAAGGTTGCGGCGTTGAACTCAGTGCGCCAGCCTCGAGCGCTGTAGTTTTTGAAGCGCCGATTGTTGAAACGCCGATTGTTGAAACGCCTGTCGATGTTGCCCCGATGTTGGTGGAAGAGGCGGTTGCTGCGCCTGTGGTGGTTGAACCGCTTGCACCAATAATGGAAACGGCTGTAACAACGCCAGAAGTCGTTGCCCCAATTTCCGAGGTTGCGCCAGTGGTAGTTGCCGAAGTCACACCAAGCGTGAGTGCTGAAGTGGTCAATCCTCACAGCACTTTGATTGAAGAGCCGCTTGCACCAGCGCCAGTGGTCAGTACGCCCCAGGTCAGTGCGCCAACCGTGGTTGGCGACGGAATCAAAAGTGCTCGCCTTGTTCCACGCGATTACGGCGCCAGCACCACCGAAACCTTCCCACTGGTTGGCGACCGGGTTTCTGTCGGACGGTTTGACAGCTCGACCGGACCCGTGGACATTGACCTTTCAGGCATGAAAGGCGAGGCGCACATTTCGCGCCGTCACGCCGAATTCGCGCTCGAGAATGGCAAATGGGTGATCCGCGATTTGGGATCGACCAACGGTGTCTACCTCAAACGCGTTGGACAAAGTGCTTACGGTCCAAGAATTGCGCAACCAGAAATTTTGAACGACGGTGACGAGGTCGCATTTGGCAACACCAAATTCTTGTACACCGAATCCGCTGAGGCGTGAACGACCATCAAAAAAACAAGCAAGACGATGCACAACCCACACCGACATCAACCGAAAGCCTCGAGTTGACAACCTCGAGGCAGGGTTCAGAAGGAACAGCCGTGGACAACGGTGAACCAAAAACAGAATTGCCAGTCGCAGTAGCGGTCGA
>JANLWR010000845.1:0-2889 GCA_031364625.1 Deinococcales bacterium
GGCAATGGCGTTCAGAAAGCTTTGACGGGTCAAAAAGCTTTTTGGCGTGCGGTTGTGCTTGATCGCATCGGCAAGAACGCCCGCCGCCGCTTTGGTGGCTGTTTTCTTTTCTGGCGTCGCGGCAGGAATCGAGTTGTAACCGATAGGGGAGAGTCCCAGCACCTCGAGCGCCATGCTCATGGTGTTGGCGGTGTACTGACCGCCGCAAGCGCCAGCGCCAGGAATGGCGGCGCGTTCAACCCGCTCGAGTTGAGCGTCGTCAATTTTGCCTGCGGCGTGTTGACCAACGGCTTCAAAGACGCTGACCACCGTCAAGGTTTTACCGTCGAGTCTGCCTGGAGCGATGCTGCCGCCGTACAAAACCAGTCCTGGAACGCCTGAGCGAATCAAGCCCATCGCGCCGCCCGGGTTTGTTTTGTCGCAGGCGACCAGTGCCACCATGCCGTCGTACATGTAGCCCTGCGCGATCAATTCCACACTGTCGGCAATCACTTCCCTTGACACCAAGCTGGAGCGCATTCCAGGCGTTCCCATGCTGATACCATCACTTATGGCAGGCGCACCAAACTCGAATGGGTGAATAAAATTCTCTTTGCAGCCCTCTTTTAAATCCACCGCCAGGTCGCGCAAGTGAAAATTGCAGGGCATTCCTTCAGTCCAGGTGTTCACAATGCCAACCCACGGAATCTTAAAATCTTTATCCTCGAGTCCTACAGCTCTCAGCATGGCTCGAGCGGGTGATTGCTGTGGACCGTTTTTGATTCTGTCTGAACGCATGAATTCCTCCTAAATTTCAAGGTGAGTTTTAAAGTTCACCCTATAAGTTGACGTTTTTATAGCTCGAGTTTTTGAGTCTCAAGAATGCAATCTTAACGTTTAGAAGTGTATCTCGAGAAGTCATTCACCGCAAAGCGTCTTATGTTTGTGGCACTTATAGCTGGAAAGCCCAAATTTCTTGACAAAAAAACTCCCTTCTCTCCTGGGAGAGAAGGGCTGGGGATGAGAGGAGGGAAGTGAGTGTTACTCGTTGGCAATGGCGCGTAAAGCCTTTGGATCACGCAGCGTAATCTTGCCGTAACCGCTGTCAATCACACCTTCACGGCTCAGTTCGCCGACGACTTTGGTCACGGTTTCACGCACGCTACCAACAGCCGCAGCCAGTTCGTCATGGGTGGCAAAGACCATCATCATGCCGTCTGGTTTTTGACTGGCAAGCGCCGTTGTCGCAAGTTCGAGCAGCTCAGAAGCGATTCTCGAGCGCAGGCGTTTGCCTGCCAGTCTGTAAATGCTTTGGTAATTGCGCTTTAGGGCTTTCGCCAGTTGCACGGTGACATCAAGGGTCAATTCTGCACCCATCGAATTTGGGTTGAAGACTTCGACGCTCGAGTCGGTGACGGCTTCGGCGAAGTATTCGCGTTCGACCTGCGCCAGGCTTTCCTCACCAAAGTATTCGCCTGGTTTGACGTAACGCAGTGTCAAGCCGTTGCCGTCGTCGTCCATGGTGTGAATGCGAATCAAGCCAACTTTGACGCGGTATAAATT
This sequence comes from Deinococcales bacterium, assembly GCA_031364625.1. Taxonomy (GTDB): domain Bacteria; phylum Deinococcota; class Deinococci; order Deinococcales; family JAAFIG01; genus JANXTZ01. Next base: position 1,543 of record JANLWR010000845.1, read on the forward strand.
GTCGCTTTTGCCTGGGTAGAGAATGATGCTGCCTGGTCGGTAATTTACAGTGTCCATACTCTGGTATACGCCGCTTGGACGGTTTTCGGATCTGTTTAAAGTGGTCATCATGTTGTGCTCGCTTTCTGGTTCTTGGAGGAAGATGGATTCCGTGCTTGCGAATGCAAACGATTCTCGGCTTGAGGACAGTGTACGCTCGAGAGGTGATTTTGTAAACAAAAATGTTTTCTTAAATCTGATTCATGTCACGAATGGGAAGGCGCAGATATTGCGTCATTGACACGAATCTAACTTGAGTGTCATAGACTCAATCTTAATGAAACCTTTAACTTTAGGAATCTCGGGTAAATGTGACGAAATTGCGTCAATTGTGATTTGGCAGATAAGAAGAAATTGGACATTTGAGACGAGATCGATGACCATTTAAGATGAGACTCGCCGATAAGCCTACTCAAAATTGAGAGTCTCAACATAGCAATGACCAAAGAACCGGTTGAGCCTTGACGGGTCAACCGATCTGATCCTCGAAGTCTAGACTTTCGGGTCTTAGGCGATGGTCTGGATTCCAGCGTTGAGGGTTGATCTCGCCCCCGTACAGCGGCAAGGAGAGCGGCAGATCCCCAGGTTGGAATTGATCCCAGACCCGAGTCAATCCCGCCGTGCCGTACTTGCGAACTCGAGCCACATGTTCAAGGTCGAGCACGTCGGTCAAGACGGTTGCTTCTGTGCCAACTGTCGCAGTTCTGACCAGCCCCTCGGGGTCCACGATCAGGCTTTGACCCGTGCCGATTGGTCCAGCACAGTTGACGCTAACCACGAAGACTTGATTGACAATCGCGTTCGCCCGAGCCAGCACGATTTCTTGGGCGCGGTCGCAGGTGGTGGTTTTCACCAAATTGAGTACGACCTCCGCGCCCATCCAGGCGAGATGCCGGGTGACTTCGGGAAACCAGGCATCATAACAGATCGAGAATCCAGCCCTGCCGATGCCGGGCATCTCGAAGGTCACAAACTGATCACCGGCATCGAAGGGCTCAAAGGGTCGCCACGGGAAAACCTTGCGGTACGAGGCGACCAGTTTGCCTTCGGGCGAGAGGGCAAGTGCGGTGTTGAACAATTCCCCGTTCGTACCCAACTCGCAGACACTGCCGGGAATTAACCAGACGCCCAAATCCGCCGCGAGTTCACGCAGGGTACTGACTCGAGCGCCACCCAGCGGTTCTGCCACCTCGAGCAGGCTTTGACGGCTCAGGTTGTTGTGGCACAAGTGCAGTTCCGGGTAGACGATCATTCGGGTTTGCGGGAATGAATTCAGCACCGATTGCGCGTGCTCGGCAAAGCTCGAGA
>JANLWR010000879.1:0-4200 GCA_031364625.1 Deinococcales bacterium
ACCGCGCCGTTCGACGTTTAAATTCGGTTGGCTTTTCGCGCCAGGAAAGTATTTTTGAATCACCGCCATCAGTTCGCTGCGCAGCATTTCTTCGCGTCCAGGCGGTAAACCCGCACGGTCGTATTGCAGCACGACTTGCAGACGGTTTTTCAGGGTGTCTTTGGTTTTGCGGCGTCCCCAGAACATTAACCCCTCCTGAACAACTTGCCAAGGCTGGCAAAGAAACCGTCTTTGTCCTCGAGCTTGGGAAATGGCACGTCCTCGCCGTGAATTCGTCTTGCGGTATCAAAAAAGGCGATGCCCGCTTTGGTCGCCCCCGACAAACTGGCGGGTTCGCCAATGTTGGTCGAGATCAGAATGCCTTCGTCTTCAGGAATAATGCCAATCGGTTTGACCGCCAAAATCTCGATCACGTCGTCCACCGAAAGCATGTCGCCTCGAGCCACCATTTTGGGGCGCATCCGGTTAATCACCAGGCGTGACTCACGGACTTCGTTGGCTTCAAGCAGCCCAATGATACGGTCTGCATCGCGGACGCTCGAGACTTCGGGGTTGACCACGACAAGCGCCGCCGTGGCTGGAGCAGCCGCAACTTTAAAACCCGTCTCGATACCGGCGGGCGAATCAATAATCACGCGGTCCATGCCCTCTTCCTCGAGCAATTGCCGCACCAGTTCTTTCATGCCGTCAATCGACAAAGAATCCTTGTCACGTGTTTGTGAGGCGGGCAGCAAGAATAAACTGTCCACGCGCTTGTCACGGATCAGCGCCTGTTTAATACGGCATTTGCCCTCGAGCACATCCACCAGATCAAACACGACCCGTCCCTCGAGTCCCATGACCACGTCCAAATTGCGAAGACCAACGTCTACATCTATGACTGTTACTTTTTCACCGAGTTTTGCCAAGCCCGCCGAGATGTTTGCGCTGGTGGTGGTTTTGCCCACCCCGCCTTTTCCCGACGTGACCACAATGACTTTTCCGTTCACGAATTGCCTCCCGCTCATGCTTTTATGCTGCCAAAAGCCACCCGAAACTTTGTGTGCTCGAGTAAGAATCATACAGTTTAACCTGTTTAAGGCTTTATGCGTTCTGATCGCGTGAGGGTTGTAAAGCAAAGTGTCACCATTGTTTAACTCAACTCAAGCGCCCGTTGAGCCATGCGTTCGCCCGCCTCGGAGAATGGTCGGAACAGCAGGGTTGCGCCCGCACGAAGAAGCTCGGCTTCCTCTTCGACATGATGCGAGAGCACCGCTTTGCGTCCAGTAAAACCTCGTCTTTGAAGTCCCTCGAGCGCCCGCATACGCGCCTCCAAATCGGGTGCGGTAACAATCACACCACTTAAACCAGTCAACTCGAGGCGTTCCCACAATTCTGGGTCTTCGGCATCGCCGTACAAGACATTCCTGCCCTTGCTACGGTGGCGCTCGAGTTTGTCGGGGTCGCTGTCCAAACCCAAAACATGCTGTCCCGAAGCCTCAAGTTGTTTGTAGGCTGCACCGCCAGTACGACCCATGCCGATGACCAACCAGTTGGCATTGCCAAGTTGGGTTGGCTCTTGGTCGGCATGAACGGTATTGCGTTCAAAGCGCAGTAATGTGATTTCAAATCGCTCATACAAAACATGCACCGCACGGTTGAATGGTGCGGCAACCACCAAGGATAAGGCAATCATGACACCCAACAAACTTGCCCAACCCGCCTCGAGTTGCCCAGATTCGATCAGGGGTTTGACCACAATCAAGGCAAATTCGCCGTAACTGGTCAGCGCGGCAGTGGCAACAAAGGCGGTTCGGGCACGCAAACCAAATTGTAAAAACAACCAGAAAAACAGTGCGCCCTGCAAAGGCAATGCCAGCAACACCAGTGGCGACCACACCAACAAGCCCAAGGGCGGTAAACCACCCAAACCGATGGTCAAAAAGAACGCCACCAAAAAAGATTCTTTTAATCCCCACAACACGTTTGACAGCTCACTTGTACGATCATGACCTGCTAGTATCGCACCAAAAATCAGTGCGCCCAATTCTGGTGAAATCCCAACGACTTGCGCCAAAGTGCCACCAGCCAAAGCGAGTGCCAAACCAAACATCAACAGCAGCTCCTCGTGACCGCTGCGCACCAGCAATTGCAGCAAGACTGGGCGCAACAAAGGCAGCAACAAGAAGCCAAGCGCCCAGAATGTGGGTTGTTTAGCGCCCGCAAAAGCCAGCAAGACAATCGCCACCAAATCTTGCAACACCAGAATGCCAACCACCACGCGCCCGTGATAGGAATTCAGTTCGCTTTTGTCCTCGAGCAACTTGATTGCCAAGACCGTGCTCGAGAATGCCAAACCCACCGCCAGGTACAGGGCATTGCCAAAACCGAGCGCCAAGAACATGACGCCGAACACCACAGCGCTTGAAATCAGCAAATGCAAGCCACCAACGCCCAGCACTTCGGGGCGAATCAAGTTTTGCAACCTGAACTTTAAACCCACCGCGAACAGCAATAACCACACGCCAATGTCCGCCAAGGTGTGCAGGGCTTCACTCGAGCGGTATCCAAAGGCATACAAGACAAATCCAGCCAGCAAGTACCCGACCAGGGGCGGAAAGCCAACCCGTGACCCCAATAAACCCGCAAAGTACGCCGCGCCAACCCAAACGACATCCATGCAACACAATACCCGAGCTTTGGTTTTGATCTGGTGTTTGCGTAACAGTTCTTTATTCTGTGGGTGATACCCTGTAAATCAGATGCGAAACTGGATTTGGAAATTTGTTTTGACCTGCATGGTCTTGGGCGGCATGGTCTTGAACGGGCAGGTATTGGCTCAGGGTGTTCCAGAAAGCCAGTTTCTCGAGGATTTACGGCTGGGCGGGGTGCAAAGCGTGACGATCATGCCTTCTGGCAACGCCAGCATCTCCAGTTCTGGTGTGGTGCAAGTCAGCACGGCACGTATTGTTTCCAAAGACGATCACAATTACGAGACACAATTGCTGCTCGACAAGCGCTTGTTTGTTGAGCTTGACCTGGCACGTCAAAAGTACAACACCGAATACCGCATCGTTGGAGCCAACCGTAGCAACCGCTTTTTGCTGTTGGGTTTGCAAGCCTTGTTGCCCATTTTGTTGATCGGCGGGTTTTTGTGGTTTCGGTCAAGGGCAGCCAAAGACGCGGGTGGCGCACCAACTTTTGGTAAATCTCGAGCGCGTCAGGTCGAAAAACCCAAAGTCACTTTCCGTGAGGTGGCTGGTTGTGACGAAGCCAAAGAGGAACTTGCCGAAGTGGTGGATTTCTTAAAAAACCCCGCCCGGTTTCATGACATTGGCGCAAGAATCCCGCACGGTTGCCTGCTGATTGGACCTCCCGGCAGTGGTAAAACGCTTTTGGCAAAAGCCGTGGCAGGCGAGGCTCGAGTGCCTTTTTTTACAATTTCTGGCAGCGATTTTGTCGAAATGTTCGTTGGGGTTGGGGCTTCAAGGGTTCGGGATTTGTTCGAGCAAGCCCGCAAAGCCGCGCCCTGCATTATTTTTATTGACGAAATTGATGCCGTTGGACGCAAGCGCGGTTCGGGCATGAACGGCGGCAACGAGGAACGCGAACAGACTTTAAATCAACTCCTGGTCGAGATGGACGGCTTTGAAACCAAACACGACATTATTATTCTGGCGGCAACCAACCGCCCAGACGTATTGGATAACGCCCTGTTACGTCCTGGTCGTTTTGACCGCCAAGTGGTGGTGGATGCCCCAGATGTCAAAGGACGAGAAGAAATTTTGCGGGTGCATTCTCGTAAAAAACCGCTCGAGGAAAACGTGGACCTGAAACTGGTCGCAAGGCGTACCCCTGGCATGGTCGGGGCTGATTTGGAGAACTTACTGAACGAAGCCGCACTGCTCGCCGCTCGAGCGGGACGCAAACGCATTGGCATCAAAGACCTGGACGAAGCGGCTGACCGTGTCACGATGGGCGCCACCAGAAAATCTCGAGTCATTCCCGAAGCTGACAAACGCATCACCGCGTTTCACGAGGTTGGTCATGCGCTGGCAGCCAATTTACTGCCCCTGGCAGACCGGGTTCACAAACTGACCATTGTTCCTCGGGGCAATGCCGCCGGTTTTATGCAAACCATCCCAAGCGAACAAGACCACCTGCCCCGCAATCAAATCTTGGAGCACATCACGGTCTTTATGGCAGGTCGAGCCGCCGAGG
>JANLWR010000294.1:0-3322 GCA_031364625.1 Deinococcales bacterium
TGTCCGTTCTGTCCTTGTTGTCCATTGTTTTGCTGTCCTGAACCTGGTTTTTGTCCTTGCTTGCCATTTTGTCCATTTGGCGAATTCTGTCCGTTTTGACCATTCGTACCCGACGAATCTTTGCCGTTTGGGTCGGTCTTATTGGAGTTGAGGTCGTCTACACTTTTGGCATTGTTGCCCGTTTTTTGCTGTCCACCGCTTGATTTTACTGCGCCACGCTCGAGCGCCTCGAGGTAATCTCGGCTGACGGCGGCAGGGTCGTCACTGGCATTTCCGCCACCTGGTTTGGTATCACCAACGCCGCTTTCGCCGGGGGTTCCGCCTGAGGCTGGTTTGCCATTGGCAGCATCTTGTCCCGCTTGCGGCACTGTGCCAGAGGCGGGCGCGTTCAAGACTGGCGGCGCGGTTTGAGGGTCACTCGAGGAATTGTTGAGGTTTTGCTCAATTGGTGTTGGCGAAACTGCCAGGGCAGCATCGTTTGAAGTTGCGGTTTGGGCGGGAATCACGAACGCCAAGGACGCCAGCAGCAAAATACCCAGTCCCTCGAGCCAAGGTAAGGCAGGCAACTGGGCTTTGTGCATCACGTATTTTGCACCTTCGAGCAAGCGTTTGGAAAATCCAAAACTGTCCTCGGGCGCAACCAGCGCCGTGGTGTAAATTTCACCCTCTTTGCGTTCAATCTCGAACAGGGTTTGGGTTTTTTGGTGTGGCGCTGGCAGCAAAACACCGACCAAGCTGGCGAGCAACCAGCGTTTATCGGCTCCCAAAACAACGGCAATCAATGCTACGAGCGTCAGTGCTGCGACCGTTCGAGCTTTCCATTGCCAAACGCGCCGCAAATGCCAAGTTCGGTGCAGGCTTAAAGCCTGGTGCGTCCAGCCTTTGGGTGGTTCTGGTGATCGTAACAACATCATGCGTCCTTCCAGTATGCCAGCAAAAGCATGAGACTCGAGAGAATAACAAAAACTGGAATGCTGGGTTGAACCAGGCTGAAAAACGCATTCCAAACGGTTGGCAAAAACAAACTCAACAAAACAAGTGCCAGATAGACAAAACCAAATCTCAAATTCAGCCTGAAACCTGCATGAATGCCTAACACCAACAGCACAGTCCCAAACAAGGTCAAGGGTATTCCCGCTCGAGCCTCGAGTGCGTAAGCCCACAATTCTGGAGCCGATAAAATGGCTGCCCAGATCAGCATGGCAGGCAGTACAACTCGGGTTTTGTAGCCAAGCACCAGCAGCATCAAACCCATTAAAACCAAGCCTCGAAAAGCAGCCACCGATTGATACACGACAGGTACTCTAATTTCGCCGCGTGGTGACAGAAAAACCGTCAGCAACATTTCGATCACACTGCCAACCAGCACCATTTGGTACGCCATCTCGAGTTGCAAAATTGGCAGCAACGGCTCGGGCGGTGGACGCACGGGTTTGCTGATTTTCACATCGTCAAATGGATGGTGAATCATTGGAAATCCTCGGGCAAGGCAATGACAAATTTGGTTTGAGCGCCTTTGACCCTGCCGACCACCGAACCGACGGGCAGCGCCTCAAAATTGAGGGCGCTGGCATAACCGGTTTGCGAAATTTTTGCGCTCGAGCCTGGATTGATGGGTTCTTGAACGCCAAAACCGACCACCTGAATTTCGCTGAAAATCTGATTGCCAATGTTTTCGATTTTGTGATTTTTGACTCGAAGCCCAACTGCACTGACCGTTGGCGGCAACAGGTAAGTGTGTTTTTGCCAAGCCAAAGAATTGAGCTTGACGCGGTCAGCCAAATATTCGAGCGATTCGCCAGTCAAAGATTTGACACCTCTTGGCAAGGAGACCGTAGAAGCCTGCAAATCAAACCTGGAGACCACAATCATTTTTAAACCCCAACCTCGCGCCCCAATCAAAACCTGCGCCGTGTTTTCGGCGCTCGAGGCTTGTGGGGCAAACGCCCAGAAACCAACCATTCCAAACAAGAACATGGCACATGCCGAACCGATCACAAAACCAGACTCGAGCCTCTTCGCACTAAAAATCGCTAAACAAACCACGAAAGCGCCGACCGCCCACCATCCCAAAAAAGTGTGGCGTTGGGCGGGTGCGTCAACCATTGGCGTAACCCTGAGCGCTAAGGCTTCCAAATTGATGTCTGAGGGCAATAGCGTGCTTGAACGGTCACGCTCAAGCCTGCCCAAACCAATTGCACCATTAAGTTGTCGCAACGTCTGGTTGTCAGGCACAAACACCCGACTTCCCGCCGCCAATGCCGACAACAACGATGCCGGCAGCACCAGATTGTCATTGACCACGACTTCGGGCACACCCAACAACATCGCTGGATTGGCAGGTAAATCTTCACCGAGGAGTTCAAAAGAATTCCCTCGAGCGCCCGCCACGCCCCGAGTCACGCTGATCGACATTGCCGAATCAAAAGGCTCGAGGGTCACGGTTTTAGTACCCGCCTCGCCAGAAAGGCTCAGTTTCACGACATGATTTGAAAGCGGAACTTGAAGCGTCTGAACCCGCACACCAGAACCCTCAGGGATGTTAAGTGTTGCTTTTAAAGGTTTAAAACCATCTCGGTAACGACCAGACTGCGTATCCAATCTGAGCTGATACGCGCCCGCGTTTGATACTTCGAGGCGCAATTCTGACCACGCCCCAACAAAAAAACCGCCACCAAAACCAAGTCTTGCCCTCGCACCTGGGACGCTGACATCCCACCCGAGCGCGGAGGCGAAACTCGAGCAACAAACCGTCAAAAAAGTGACGAAAAACGCGTGGCGCATTGCGGAAGATTTTAGGCGCGAAACGGATTAGACGTGTGTCGAAACGATTACAAACCCAAGAACAACTGGCGCGAAACCAGGCTTTTGTCATGGCTGAGTTGGAAAGAATGGGCTAGAGGCTGGTAAGTATCCAATCCAAATTTACCTCAAGTATTTCGCCAGCATCAGAATCCCAAACGCCACAAAATGCAACCCACCTAACATTTCAGGCAACCGCTCGAAATCACGCGCTCAACGACGAAACCGCGTCCTGAACGTTCTTGATCTCAAAACGCACCTGAAGGCGAGTACGCCATTGAAAAGTCTCAGGGCGGCATTGAAACTCGAGCAGCACAATTCATTGGTTTGAATGCCGTTGAATTACGAAAGTATATTGAATGGTTTGAAATGGATGCAGAAGTTAACTCGGTTCGCTAACAATTTCATCGCAGACCAGTTCAGTTTTGAGTTGCGAACAACGATTCTCCAAATATAAAATTTACGAAATTTGCTTACCAGCACATTACAAATAAACATTCAAACCGCACCACAAAAAAAT
>JANLWR010000911.1:0-4660 GCA_031364625.1 Deinococcales bacterium
TCGGCTTTTAGAGCAATTGTTTTGTTGTCCACCAGCATTTGAAGCTCGAGCGCCGTGCCAAGAATCCCTTCAAAACGCGCCTGATGCTGCATGGCTCGAGGTTTAAAAAACTTTTTGAATGCTGGCAAAACCTGATTCACAAGCTTGACCTCCTCCTTGGTGGAAATCTTAAAGACCAAGGGTAACAGTTTGGTAACAACGCAACCCGTCACTTGTGATACGGCTCGCCGCGCTCCAAGGTTGCGGCGCGGTACAGTGCCTCGAGCATCACCAGTTGCGCCAGGTCGTGCGGCATGGTCAGACTCGAGAGCGACCACATCATGCGCACGCTGCCGCGCACCTCGTCAGAAAGTCCTTCGTCTCCGCCAACCAAAAACGCCAGCTCACCCTTGCCGTTCACGCCCAAGCTCGAGATAAGGGCGGTTAAAGTTTCGGTGCTGAATTGTTTGCCCCTGGGGTCGAGCGCTATCGTGTACGCCCGTCCAGCCGCCTCCAAAAGCGCCTGTCCCTCCTCGAGCATGGCGATTTCACCAGATTTTTTGGAATCTTTGATTCGGCTGATTTTCAGTTTGTGATAACGCTCGAGGCGTTTTAAGTACAAGCCACAACCGATTTTGGCGTACTCGTGTTTGGGTTCTCCGACGGTGATGATGTGCAAACGCATGAACTAGCGTACTTCATACGCGCCCAAATCAATGCCCGCCCCGAGCGGTCTGGTTTTACCTTCGATATCGTCTTTGGCGCTCAGGCTCGAGCTTCCAGCGTCAATGGCTGGGCTGTCATTTTGCAGACGAAAATTTTTGATGGTTATGTTCACAAATTTCGGATCAATGCCAATCATATTCTTGGTCTTATCGGCATCAAAACCAAGCCCTCCAAACACCAGATTGCGTTCAAAGACTTGGGTTGCCCGCTCGTTCGCATCGCTCGAGTAACGCGTGATGCTGACCCGATCAGACCTTGGAATCAGAATATTGTTAAAAACCCGCACATCGCTGGCTTCAATCGTTGAAGCCTCACCTTCTGGCGTCTCCACCTGAAAAGAATTGTGATACGAGGTGTTGTTCACAATGTCCACATGGTCACTCGAGAAAACGTGCAAACCCCGCGCCCCGTTCTCAAAGATAACATTGTTCTCGAACAAGGTGCGCCCCGTGTAAATGCCCAGTTTGGAACCGTTCTGGGTGTTTCTCGAGTCGTCCACGATGATGCCGTTGCCGTCGGTGATGGTACGTTTTGCGGGGTCTGGATTGCTTTGATAAAATGGGATTTTGTTTGTATTGCCGTACACCACGTTACGACGGGCGATCATTTTATAACCCGTACTGTTGTCAGAGTTCCAATTTTGGTAGAAAGAAATGCCGGAAGCGGCGTAAGGTGAATAATACGCATTTCCCCAAACGATATTGTCTTCAAAAGTGACATAATCGGCTTGAACAGTGTAAATGCCGCCGCCAGGGCATTTTGAAACCGTGTTGCCACGAACAATGACATGATGGGACAAAATTGAGGTGTTGTATCTCTCGGACACGCCAATGCAGTTGCCGGCGGTCAACGGGTTGCCGTTGTTGTTTTTCTCGCTGGTGGCGTACTCGAGCGAGATCTGGTCACGGTTGCCTTCAACTGTAAAACCTTCCACCAAAATATACGAGGCTTGCACGCTAATGCCCTGCCAATTTCGGGCTTGAATCTTTGGTTTTTGACCAGGGTACGCCATCAAAGCGATCCAAGCGTTTGCCGTTCCAGAACGATTCATGGTCACGACGTTGTCATTCTGGTCAGGGTTTGAGTACGTGCCGTTCATGACCAAAATCGTGTCGCCAGGGTTGCTGACCTCCACCGCACTTTGCATGGTCAAAAGCGGTTTCGCTTCAGACAAACCGTCGTTGCTCGCCAAACCAGACTTTGATACAAACCGTACCTTCCCAGCAATCTTCACCTCGAGTTTTACAGCTTCACTCGAGACTGATTTCCCTGCGGCGTTAAATGCCTTGATTGTGAACTGATGCGTGACCTGTTCGGCTTTGGTCAGGGCAAGGTCGGTTTCAAACGGCGCGGCGCTGTCAATGCCAAAACTCTGACCGTCCTGGAAAAATTCGACTTTGGTCGTGCTCTTGGAAACTCGAGCTTCCAGTTTGATCAAGCTTGGACGCGTGATTTGAGAGGTTGAGAGTTTTACAGTTGGCGGCGAAGAAATTTGCGCGTTTTCGGCGCACGCCACACAACACATTGCAAGAATTAAGATTTGAATTCGCATTTTTTGAATTTAACACCCTGGCATCTGAGAAACGACGAAGGTAAATGAGACGTGTTGTACAAGGTTTTGGGTAACAGTCTTGGGTAACAGTTGTGACTCGAGCCTGAAAACGCAATCCAATTCACGCCGCGTTCAAACGCCTCAGGGTAGGCTGTACTCATGTTTGCCCCCCCTGGTCGTACTGCGCAAAATCGGAAACCGCCCACGGTTAAAGATTTCAATCAATTCAAACGGCTTTTGATGTTCACCAAACCCTACCGTTGGCGGCTGGCACTGGCAATTGCCGCAACGCTGGTCTCGAGCGGCTTGGGATTGGTGTTTCCGCAAGTGATCGGCAAACTGATTGACGCCAGTTTCCTGAAAATAGGCTCGAACGACACCTCGAGCCTCGATGGTACGGTGCTGATGCTGTTCGCGGTTTTTGGTACGCAGTTTTTGTTTGGCATTGCCCAAAATTATTCGCTGTCGTTCGTGGCTGCCAGCGTCGTCTCGGATTTGCGCAAGGCGGTTTACGCACACCTGGCAAACATGTCGATCACGTTTTTTGAAAATCGCAAGACGGGTGAAATCACCTCGAGGTTGACCTCTGACGCCGGCACAATTCAGGGCATTGTTTCAACGGTGCTCTCAAATTTGGTCTCGCAGAGCATTTCTCTTGTTGGCAGTATCATTATTTTGCTGATCACCAACACCAAACTCAGCCTGGTGATGCTATCCATTGTGCCAATAATTGTGGTTGCCGCGATCTGGTTTGGACGCCGCATCCGCAAAATCTCCAAAGAGTTTCAGGATCGGGTTGCCGAAGCCAACGGTCACGCCGACGAAGCCATCTCGGGTATTCGCGTGGTGCAAAGCTTTACCGCCGAGGCACTCGAGGTGAACCGTTACAGCCAAGCCATCAATGCCTCGTTTGAGGTTGCCATGCGCCGCGCCCGACTGAACGCTTTTTTCACGCCCAGCGTGTTCTTTGCCATGTTCGGCGCAATCAGCGTGGTCTTGTGGTTTGGTGGTCGTCTGGTGATTCAAGGCGAGATTTCGCCAGGGCAACTGACCTCATTTTTGTTTTACACCATTTCAATTGCCGGCGCGATTGGTGGGCTGGCGGGTTTGTTCAGCCAAATTCAGGAAGCCCTGGGCGCTTCAAGCCGCATTTTTGAATTGCTCGACGAAAAATCTGAACTGATCGAAACGTTAAGCCCTGTCAAACTCGAGCGGGTTCAAGGGCGCGTCAGTCTCGAGAAAGTAAGTTTTAATTACGGTGACCGCGGCGAGGGCAAAGTGCTCGATAACGTTTCGCTCGAGGCTCAACCTGGCGAGGTGATCGCCCTGGTTGGTCCAAGCGGTGCGGGCAAAAGCACCTTGGTGACACTGATACCAAGGTTTTACGATGTCTCGAGCGGCAAAATTATGATCGACGGAGTTGACGTGCGCGATTTCAGTTTGCACGACTTGCGATCTGTCATTGGCATTGTGCCGCAAGAAACCCAGTTGTTCTCGGGAACCATCTTTGAAAACATTCGTTACGGCAAACCCGACGCCAGCGAAGCCGAGGTCAAAGAGGCTGCCAAAGCCGCCAACGCCCACGATTTCATCTCGAGCTTCCAGGACGGTTACGAAACGCTGGTCGGCGAGCGCGGCGTCAAGCTTTCGGGCGGGCAACGCCAACGGGTTGCCATCGCCAGGGCGATCCTGAAAAACCCTCGCATTCTTATCTTGGACGAAGCCACCAGCGCACTCGACTCCGAATCTGAAAGCTTGGTGCAAGAAGCCCTCGAGCGACTGATGCAATCGCGCACGACCTTCGTGATCGCGCACCGCCTGAGCACCGTGCGCAATGCCAACCGCATTGTGGTGCTCGAGAATGGGACTGTGACCGAAGTTGGTACGCACGAGGCGTTGATGGTCAAAGGTGGACTTTACAAAGATTTGTACAGCCTTCAAGCATTACCCGCACATGTTAATGCGTAAATTCTGAGTGATGTTAAACTTCTTACATGGCGCGAATTGGTAAGAAGTCGGTGAAAGCAAAAAGCCGTAAGCCTTTGATCGTAAGGGAACTTGCGGCATGGTTTCGGTATGTGGATTCTTTGCCAATTCCAGAAGATGCAAAGCCGATTGATGTTTTAAGAGCGGTGCGGGGTCATTACGATTTACCAAATATGGCTTGTGGTTCTGAATGGGCAAATGCAAAACGATAAGGAACTTCTCGAGCCTCGAGCGGAGACAAAGCCTGAGAAAATCCACCTTGGCAAAGAATTTTATCGTCGTGCATGTAGAGCCAAAAACCCATTGAATCCCAAGACTGCTACCCTTGTTCAGTTGCTCACCGTCTTGCTTGGCGATGAAAGTGCGGCTGTTGGTATTGCATCGGGTTGTGACGGTGATTTGATAAATCTGAAAAAC
>JANLWR010000298.1:0-8179 GCA_031364625.1 Deinococcales bacterium
GTCACGCCAAAGGCATCGTAAGCCACACCGCCCAAAGCCGGACCAATGATCGAACTGCCCTGCCCAACGCTCGATAAGAGCGCACTCGAGCGAACGAACGTGGCTTGCGGAATCACTTGGGTTTCAAAGGCGCTGGCGGCAGGATCACCGAAACCCCTGGCAAGACCCGCCACAAAAACCACGGCATACATCGAGAGCAAACCAAAACGGTCTGGACTGATCGAGAAAACCGCGAACGCGACAATGCACAAAATATTGATGCCTCGAGTGACCAACACGATCAGGCGGCGGTCTAGACGGTCTGCGACATGACCGCCAAAAAGTGCCAGCGAGAGGGCTGGAATCGCTTCGACCAGTCCCAAAAATCCGAGGCTGAGAGGGTTTTTGGTCAGTGCGTAAATTTGATACCCAATCACCACGGTCAAAGCCCGATTGGCGAGAGCACCAAACATGCTTTCAAGCAACAAAATTCTAAACTCGAGTGGTAAAGATAAAGCGTTTGATTTCATGAAATTCCTTGGTTGAGTTTGAAGCTACTCGAGTGCTGACAGCAGTCTGATTTCATCATGCCATGATTGCGAATTAAAGAACGCACGACTGAATTCAGTCGTGCGTTACATGGTGTTAAAGACTTTATTTTGAGGCTGGCGTGGTTGCTGGAGTTGTTGGCGTGGTTGCTGGAGTTGTGGTTGCACCAGGAGTTGTTGGAGTTGTGGTTGGGTTCTGTTTCTCGCGTTCGGCTTTGGCTTTGGCATCGGCGGCGGCTTTGTCGGCATCGGCTTTCTTGGCGCGAAGCTCGAGTTGTTTACGAACATCGTCGTATTTTTTGACGGGTTTGGCGGCTTTGACGGTGTCGGTCAACCATTTTTGTCCAACAACGGCGCGTTTGCCAATCAAGGCTTTTTCTTTGGCGTCGGCGGCGACTTCAGTAAATGGTTTGACAGTTTTTTCAATGTAGGATTTCACACCGACCACGACAAATTGTTTATTATTGGCGATCACATCAGAAACTTGCAACGCGCCAGCTTTGGTCAAGGCTTTGGCGTCAAACAACACTTTTTTGTAAGCCGGGTTAACGCTCTCTGGGGTCACAGAACCAGTCTCGGTGACGGTGCCTTTTTGTTTGGCGGCATCTTTGGTGAAATCCGTTCCGCCGGCAATAAACGCGGCACGGAATGCCTTGGCTTGCTCAAGGGTTTTGAAGCTTGCCTCCTCAATGTCGGCGCTGGCTGGGGTGGTGTAAGTGGCAATGTTGTCTGTGTAATACTTTTTAACATCGCTATCGGTGATGGCGGTGTCTCTGGCTTGATAGTTTTGAATTTGTTGCAAGATGTCCGCACCCGCACCAAAGAATGGTTGTCCGCTCTTCTTGGCGGCTTGCACGGCAACCTCTTGGTTGATCAGGTTGTCCAGGCTTTGGGGTTTGAAGAATTGCTCGACCAGCGTTGCGCCCTGCGCACCTTGTTGCAAGAATTGTTGGATTTGTTGGTTGCTGTAAACGCTGCGGTTGAGTTCTGAGAGTTTGATGTCGGTCTTGCCCACCGTGGCGACGGGGGGGTCGTAAAAGTCAAGTGTGGCATCTTTTGGAAACTCGAGTTTGGCATTTGTTTGTAAGCCCTTGACCCAGGCTTCGATTGCGCCGTTGCCTTTGAGGGCTTTGGCGTCCTCGGTCAGCTTGTTGGTTTCTTTGCCGTCGGCGGCTTTGTCCATTTTGGCTTTTAAGGTTTCAAAGCTTGGCACACCCGCAGGCAAGAATTTTTCGACTTTGACAATGTAAAACTTGCCGCCGTCCGCAATGGTCGGGGTCACGCCGCCAAGTTTAAGTTTAAATGCGGCATCGGCAATGTTTTTGGGCAGGGCAATGTCGGCAATCGGCTGCGGTACTTTCTCGCCCGTTTTTGCGCCCAGTGCGCCGTCTTGGTCTTTGCCAACGGTGCTTTTTTCGTGCGCGAGTTTGTCAAAAGCTTCGCCGGCTTTGAGGCTGGCTTGAATCGCATCGGCGTCGGCTTGTTTGTCCACCACAATTTGACGCGCCACAATGCGGTCTGTTTCTTTGTAATTGTTTTTATTTTGGTCGTAAAAGAATTTCAGTTCGGCATCACTGATGGTCACGCCTTTTTGAATCTCTTCGATGCGTTTGGTGAGTTGCAATTGCTGACGCACGGCGTCTCTGAAGGTGGCGTCGTTGTAACCGTTGGACTGCACAAAAGCGGTGTAATCCGAATCTTTGGTCAGTTGGCGTTGGGCGCGAAGGTCGGTGATGTACTTGCTGACATCGCCGCCGCTAATGTTGGTGCGGCTGGCATCTTGACGGGCGCTCGAGACGAGCACCAGTTGGTTCATTAAAAGGTTGTTGACATCTTGCCCAAATGTGCCGCCGTTGGCGAGTCCAAACAATTGGTTTTGTTGTTTGGTGCGGTCATAATCTTGTTCGGTGACTGGAGTGCCGTTGACCGTAAACAAGGTTTTACCTTCGGTACGCTGTGGACCACCAGTTAACGATGCCAGGTTGGGGGTAAATTGCACGATCATGCCTGCCAGCAACGCCACTGCCACAATGCCAAGCACCACCCGTGCCAGCACGGTGCGTTTGGATGTGGGTTCGGATTGCTCGAGGGCTGCGTATTTCTTCGGTGTTTCTCTCACGTTACTGCCTCCTGTGACTTTTGGTCACGTTGTTGATTTCATTTCCTGCTTGCACTGTACTGGTTTGAACGTATTGGCTTGCACTGTACTGGTTTGAACGTATTGGCTTGCACTCTATCGGGTTGTCAGTGTACTCTTCAAAACAGATGCTTTATTGCATCGGTGGTTCTTTTCGCACCCGTAGCTCAGCCGGATAGAGCGTTGCCCTCCGGAGGCAAAGGTCACAGATTCGAATTCTGTCGGGTGCACCAAAACTGGTTTCCTTTCAAGGTTTCAGCGCGGGTTTTGCGGTTCGCTTGCCCGCGCGCGAAATTCTAGCACGGCTTTGGGGGTTTGATGTACCAAACCCAATTAACAGCCGTATTTGTCGCTCATCCATGATTTCAGGCTTTGCTGTGCAAATGCTGAACTGTGTTGCAGCAAGGCTTTGAACTCGAGTTTGCTTTTTGAGTTCATCAATTTTGAAACTTGTCATTGGTCATCCTCGAGCCGTCATTTCTGGTGGCTCGAGTTTTGATGTTGTTGGCAACCAATTTGAGGCTTGATGTTGACTTCAGTTTGGACGACTTGACGCCAGTCAATTTTCAACTGGCGTTTTAGCCCTCTGGTTTCAAGTTTTTGGGGCTTGACAAATAATATTAAAACTTGTAATTTTACCGCTAAAGTAAGCAAGTTTACCGCTAAAGTATGGGTTTTTGTTTGAAAATACTGTTGTTTAGTTGTATTTAACGCACCGATTTGAGGTCTCTCTATGACTGAATCCAACTCAGGGGTCACGCTTGCCGATGTCGCCGTCGTTGCCAGCGTTTCCAAAATGACCGTTTCCAACGTCATCAACGGCAAAAACGGCATGTCCGAAGAAACCCGTCAGCGCGTGTTGCGGGCAATTACACAATGTGGCTACGTGGCAAATTCGGCGGCAAGGGTCTTGGCGGGGCGCAGCATGAATTTGTTGGGCGTGATCTTGCCGCAGTTTGATTCCTTGTATTTAAACGAAATTTTGCTGGGCGCAAGCGTTGCCGCCGAAAAAAACGGTTTTGATCTGGCGGTTTTTACCACCTCCAGCAACGTTAAACGCGAACGCGAACGTGCCACCCTGCTTCGCAGTCTTGCCGATGGAGTCTTACTGTTGATGCCCGTGGCAGACGAGCACCAAATTTTTATGAACGCGATTCCGGTCGTGACCATCAACGCCGACGGACCGTACACGATTCAGGCGGACAACAAACAAGGTGGTCAGCTTGCGGCACAGCATCTGCTCGAGCTTGGACATACCCGCATCGCGCACATTCACTTCCCAACCCAAACCATCAATTCCAATCATGACACCGTATACGTCCCTCGAGAGGACGCGCTCGAGCGGCGGCAAGGGTTTTTGGAAACCTTGCAAATAGCTGGGATTGAAACACCAGACGTATACTTGGCTGTTTGCGAGACCGTTGAAAGTTGGGTTGAAACTGCGGCACAGGCGGCGGCGCTCAAGCTTTTAAATCTTGCCGAGCCGCCAACCGCCATTTTTGCCGCCAGTGACGAAATGGCAATTGGGGTCTTGCGGGCGGCTCAGATCATGGGTTTACGCGTTCCCGAAGACCTGTCGGTGATTGGCTTTGATGACGCACCAAGGGCTGCCAACACCAACCCTCCGTTAACCACAGTGCGTCAACCACTGCGCGAAATGGGCGCTGCCGCCGCGCAACTTCTCAGCAATTTGGCTCGAGGTGAAATCCCAAATGAGCCTCATCCTTGTTTTGCAACTGAATTGATTGTTCGAGACTCAACCGCAACAACACCAAAGTAATCTCGAGCTTGTCTCATTTGTTTGCAGTGTCAGGAACGGCTGGACAAGACAGCAGTAGAACCTCTGACAATAAGTTGAGTGCTAAAAGGAATTAGTTGAGGCGGATGTTCACCCTCGGCAAGCTGTACAAGCAATTTTACGGCGGCAGCGCCCATTTCGTGCAAGGGTTGACGAATGGTGGTCAGTCCAGGATTGCTTTCACTGGCAATCGGCAAGCCGTCAAAACCGATGATTGACAGGTCATCGGGGACGCGCAAACCGTGATCCTGCGCGACATGAATCGCACCGACCGCCATGGCATCGCAGGCGGCAAAGATTGCACTTGGGCGGTGTTTTAGGCGAAGCAAGCGCTGCATGGCATGTTCTCCACTGGTTTTGGTGTAATTACCTTCTTGCACGTAACCGCGTGGAACACTCAACCCAGCTTGCTTCATGGTGTCTTGGTAGGCGCGTAAGCGGTCTTTGCCATCGTCACGGATGGTATCGAACACGGGCTGACCGCTGTGCGGATCGATGTAAGTTGCTCCAAGCCCTGTAATGGTCGCAATTCGAGTGTGTCCCAAAGACAGCAGGTGCTGCATGGCACTGATCCCTCCAGCGTAATTGTCAACGCCAAGCGGGAAGGCACTGGGTCCATCGACGCTGACCACGTGCTTTGGCAAATCCTCGAGTCCCAATTGCCCAGACTGATTCGGCTGGATCAATAACGCCCCGACCGAGAGTTTACTCATGACCGATAAATCCGTGGATGGGCGCTGTCCAACCATCAAGACAACCAGATCGTAAGCAAGTTCATCGGCTGCTTGGGCAGCACCCATCAAGACCTCACTGACGTAGGGCAGGTTTAACTGGCTGGTGATGACACTGAGCATCCGACCGCGACCACCCGCAAGCGCTCGAGCCATTGGGTTCACACGGTAACGGGTCTGCTCAATGGCTTCCAGCACGCGCTGTCTGGTCTGAGGGCGCACGTTGGGTTTGTTGTTAATGACGTTGGAAACAGTCATGGCTGAGAGTCGCGCTTGCTTGGCAACGTCAGCGATGGTGGTGGCTCGAGCTGGCTCGGTCATGGATTTCCTGTCAGAATTGACTTTTTGTGAGGGTCTTTACATTCACGATTTATAGCGCTACAATAACCCAGTTCTCAAAACTCGTCAATCGGAGTTGGTTTTGATAAGCCCCTCCAGCACAGCGTGCTTTGAGTTCGGCTGTAAATTTTAGCGCTAAAAATGAATTTTGTGTTGTGTCTGGAGGAATATTTATGAAAAAAGCCGTGCCGTTCGTCCTACTTTTTGGTGTCGCCCTGAGTGCCACCGCACTCTCAGCCGACCCCAAGACGACTTTTAACATCGTCAACACCGCACCATTCTCTGGTAAAAACTACAATCCCTTTACACCTGGCTCGAATCACTTGCCGCCAACTTTAAGTGCCATTTACGAATCTTTGTTTTATATCAATGCACTCGACGGTAAGGCAACACCGGTGCTTGGTACAAAATACACTTGGAGCAAAGACAACAAGAGCATCACCATCACCACCCGCCAAAACGTCAAATGGTCTGACGGCGAGGCATTTGGTGCTTCCGACGTGGCGTTTACCTTCAATTACATTAAAGCCAATCCAGGTCTTGACCTGACAGGCATTTGGAAAAACGGCGTTTCTTCGGTCAAAGCAACCGGCGCCAACACTGTTGTGGTCAACTTTGACAAGGTCAATGTGCCAAGTTTTTACTACATTGCACACTTGCCAATCGTGGCTGAACACCTTTGGAAGAATGTCAAAGACCCTGTTACGTTTACCAACGATAGCCCTGTAGGGACGGGTCCTTTTGTTGCTGAAACCTTCAGCACCCAAGCAGTGCGTGTACTCAAGAACACCAACTACTGGATGGCAAACAAACCCGCCGCCGATGCTGTCGCTTGGTTTGCCACCAACGGCAACGACACATCACTTTTAAAGATGCTCAAAGGCGAGACTGACTTTGGTTATATCGCCATTCCTGATCCAAACAAAGACTACAAAGACAAGGGCAAAGACTTTAGTTTCTGGTGGCCCGTCAATAACCTCAATGCCTTGTACCTGAACACCACCAAAGCCCCGTTTAACGATGCTTCTTTCCGTCGCGCTCTGGCAATGGCAATCGATACCAAAGAAGTGGCTGATAAAGCCTACGCGGGTGTTGTGCCACCTGCCGACCCAACAGGCATCATTCCTGGACAGCAAAAAGCTTGGAAATCTGCCTCGGCGGCGGCTGCTGCCGTCAAGTACGATCCTGCTGCTGCCGATGATGCGTTGACCTCGGCTGGCTATAAAAAGAATGCTCAAGGGCAACGCCTTGGCAAAGACGGCAAGCCGCTTCCAAGCTTCAAGATTCTGGTCGGCGCTGGCTGGACGGACTTTATTACCATGGCGCAAGTCATTGGCGAACAACTCAAACCCCTCGGCATCAGCACCACCATCGATCAGCAAGTCTTCTCAAGTTACGCAGGTTCGTTCTTAACTGCAAACTTCGACACTGGTGTCAGTTGGGGTTGGGGCGCAGGTCCTACACCGTACAACCTGTACTACCAATCATTTAGCCCAGAATTCAGTGCCGAACCTGGCAAGACCGCCTCGAGCAACTTAACGCACTTCACCGACCCTGTGCTGACCACAGCCATTGACGCATTCTCGGCAACGAGTGATAAAACCAAACAAAAAGAACTGATGGACACCATTGTCAGCACCGTCATCAAGGCACAACCTTGGATTCCATTGACCGCCCGTACCTCGTTTAACGTCTATAACACTTCTAAATTCACTGGCTTCCCAACTGCTAAAAATGCGTACAACGAAGGCAGCCCAAGCGATTCGGTTGGCGGACGTTTGATGTTGATCAACGTCAAACCCAAGTAAGCTGTCCCAGCGATCACTCGAGTAACCTGATGTTCGTGAGCGGTGGATGCCTGCACTTGGCTCGCCGCTCACAAATTTTTATTTCTGCAAAATGAAGAGGTTCAATATGGGCTACGTCTTACGTAAACTCGGCATTTTGGTTTTCACCCTGTGGATGGCATCGACGCTGAACTTCATCTTGCCGCGCCTTGTGCCTGGTGATCCAGTTGGGGCGATGATGGCTCGTTACCAGGGCAGACTCACGCCAGATGCGGCAGAAGCCCTTAAAATCGCGTATGGTCTGAACGATCTGGGCAGCCCATTGTCGCAATATTTCAAGTACTTGGGCAATTTGTTGCAAGGGAATTTTGGTCGTTCTGTCAGTCAGTTTCCCACGCCAGTCATGGACATCATTGGGCAAGCTGCCCCGTGGACCATCGGGCTTTTGGGGGTCACAACCGTGATTGCTTTTTTAATTGGTTCTGCGCTTGGGCTTTACTCTGCTTGGCGACGCGGGAGTTGGTTGGCAGATGCCTTGCCGCCCTTGGCGCTCTTTGTCAATGCCATGCCGTACTTCTGGTTTGCGCTTTTGCTGATCTATTTTTTGGCTTTAAAACGCGATATCTTCCCAATCACTGGCAACCTCGACCCGTTTATTGGCGATAACTTCACACCCAAATGGTGGGCTTCAATGTTCAGGCACGCCGCATTGCCAGCCTTGAGCATTATTGTCACGGCATCGGGCGGGTGGTTAATCACCATGCGAAACAACGTCATGAGCGTACTGGGCGAAGATTATCTGGCATTCGCTCGAGCCAAAGGTCTGAGTGAAAGCCGAAATGTAAATCGTTAAGTTTTAC
>JANLWR010000958.1:0-5824 GCA_031364625.1 Deinococcales bacterium
GTTGAACACGAAACTCGAGTTTCAGAATCCCATTTGGTTCTTGTGTCGTTCTCAGACTTGTAGAACACAATGGATTTAGTGGAGGCTTATCAATTAAGCTTTAGAGCGGTTTTAACCTAACATTTTGTTGGGTTGCTTCAAACTTGCACGAGGGCTTCGGGAAGTAAAAAAATTGAATCCCACTGGAGATGCCATGAAAAAGCGCCCAACATTGCTGCCACTTGCATTGCTCACAACAATCGCTTGCCAAGGCACGACCAACCCCATCATTTCTGCGCCGTCTGGCTCGAGTTGGGTGATGGGGTATTACGTTGGATATCTGGCGGACAGAATGCCGATTGAGGCGATAGATTGGAACAGTTTGACGCATTTGGCGGTTGGCATCATTCTGCCCAAAAGCGACGGCGGTTTGGATTTGACCTCGAGTATCGGTTTTGATGCCAGTAAACGCGCTTTGTTGATTCAAAATGCCCATAAAAATAAACGCAAGGTGCTGGCGATGATCGGCGGCGAAAACACTGGATCAGATTGGCTTGCCGCATCGTCTGGGACAACCCGAGCCGCATTTTTAGCCAACCTCGAGAAACTGGTGAAGGTTGAAGGTTTTGATGGACTTGATTTGGACTGGGAACCGCTCGAGAAAGCCCAAGAACCAGTCCTGCTTTCTTTGACCAAAGACCTGCGCAAAGCCTTGCCCAATGCGGTTTTGACTTTTCCTGCCGACGGCGCGGACAACGCGAATTTTCCAGCAGACCGCAGTTTTTACAAGGCGCTCGCGCCGTATGTCGATCAAATCAACGCCATGACTTACGGCATGAGCGGTGCGTACAACGGTTGGAAAACTTGGCATTCGTCGCCGCTTTACCCGAGCGGTGATGCCGCCGCGCCGACATCAATTGATTTGACGATCAACGGCTATCTGAAAGCTGGTATTCCAGCCGCGAAACTGGGGATCGGCATCGGTTTTTACGGGCAGTGTTACGGCAACCCTGCCACCAAACCGCTCGAGGACACGGTAGGTATTCGTCCTGACGGGGCAAGAATAGTGGCGGGCGACAATGATTTGAGTTATGCCAACATCGTTAAAACCTACAAACCAGTCGGCACGAAACATTGGGATGGGGCGGCTCGAGTGCCTTACTTGAGTTTTAGCGTTCCGAATGGCGTCAACGGTTGCACGTATTTGACTTATGAAAACCAAGAATCGATTGTCGAAAAAGGTCAATATGCCAAAAATCATGGCTTGGGTGGTGCAATTATTTGGAACATCAATGAAGGTTATGTTGTCGGTCAGACGCCAGCAAACCCGCTCCTCGATGCGACACGAAATGCTTTTCTGGGCAAACCATGACTTTGAGCAGTAACCGTTCAAGCTCGAGAGGCAATGATTTGAATCACGAAGCCTAACCGTGTATCCCCACATTTTCCAATTCGAGGTCAAGATGAAACTTAAATTTATGCTTTTGATCAGTTTGGCGTTGTACGCGTGTCAAATGTCGAGTTCTCAAATTTTGGTAGGAACGCCAGCCAAAACCGTCACCATCAATTTTGAGCCCAGTTTTGATGACTTCCCAAATCCCGAACGCGGATTTTATGTGCAAAGTGCGTATAGCCAAAAACAGGGTTCGGGCAGCGCAGCGCAGACTGTGACGCAATTGAAAGCAATACGCAATCAAAACTTTAGTTTGTTGCGAATGTATTATGTGCTCGAGCTTTGGCGTGAGGCTGCACTGCCGCAAGAATTTCTTGACCGTCTCGAACTCGATTTCTCGCGTGCCAGGGAAGCTGGAATCAAAATGATTCCACGGTTTGCGTATAACTTTGGGATGTTTGCCGATGCCAGCCTCGACCGAATTCTGGCGCACCTCGAGCAGTTGAAACCCGTTTTGCAAAAAAATGCGGACGTGATCGCCTTCATGGAGGCTGGATTTGTCGGCGCTTGGGGCGAATGGCACTCGAGCACCAACAATTTGATGACAAACGGTAACGTCAATGACGCGTCTCGAGCGATTGTCGAAAAGGAATTGGCGATCTTGCCAAACACTCGCAGCATTGCCTTGCGAACACCGTCTTATAAGTTTGCAATTTCTGGCAACACGGCGCTCACTGCCGACCAGGCTTTTGATGGCTCGAGCAAGGCGCGGATTGCGGCGCACAACGATTGTTTTTTGGCATCGAGTGACAATTGGGGAACGTACAAAAACCGTCAGCTCGAGATGGATTTTTACCATCAGGACAATTTGTTTGTGCCGCAGGGCGGCGAAACCTGCAACAGCAGCGATGACGCCAAACCGTATATTGGTTGCGAGAATTCTTTGAAGGAACTCTCCTATTTGCGCTTCAGTACGCTCAATATTGGTTTTGAAGAGGGCGTTTTAAACGGTTGGTCGGCGGGGGACTGCTTGAACGAAATTAAGCAAAAACTCGGTTATCGATTGCGACTTTTGAATGCCAAAATTCCTGATCGGGTCAAACCAGGCTCGAGTTTGAAGTTGGAGTTGCAAATCACCAACGATGGTTTTGCCGCGCCGTTCAACCCGCGCCTGCTCGAGCTTCAATTGCAGCAGCTTGGCACTGGTAAAGTTTTTAAAGTCAAACTTCGGGGCGGTCATGCCAAAAATCAGGACGCACGATTCTGGCAGCCTGGTCAAACGCAAATCGTTAAACTCGAGGTTGGCGTGCCGCAAAAATTTCAAGTTGGCGATTACCGGGTTTTGTTGGCATTGCCAGACCCAGAACCAAAGTTGTACCCCAGGGCGGAGTACGCGATTCGTTTGGCGAACCAGGGCACTTGGCAAGAAAATGGTGCGAACGATTTGCTGCACACCGTCAAACTCGATTCGAGTGTCGCAGGGGCTGCGTATCGCGGGGCATTATGGCTGAGGTAAACGCAGCTCGAGGCGGGCGATCATAAATCACGGCTTAAACTTCAGTTCCCTCTCAGACTCGAGCTTCACAATAAAGTTGTTCCTGAGGAGGATGCCGATGCAAAGCAAGTTGAAATCGATTGGCGTTGGAGTGGTTATTGCGCTGGGAATCGCCTGCGCTTGGATGAACGGTGATGCCAACTCGCAGACCAACAACGGCGGTTTGGAATCGGTCAAACTGAGTGTTGCGCAAGCTTTTAAGTCAAGCCCGTTTGACCGCGAACGAACTTTAAATCTGCCAAAAGGCTTTCAAGTCTCGGTTGTGGCTCGGATTCCCAAAGCACGTTTTATGGCGGTGGCTGTCAATGGCGACATTTTGGTTTCCCAACCCTCCACGGGCAGTATCAAATTGATCAGAGGCTCGAGCGTGAGCGATTTTGCGACTGGCTTAAACCAGCCGCACGACATGGTTTTTCATCAGATTGGTTCTAAGAAGTTTCTGTACATTGCCGAAACCAACCGCGTGATTCGGTACACCTACAACAGTGGCGACTCGAGTGGCAAAAATTTAGAGGTTGTGATCAAAGATTTGCCGAGTGCCAGCCTGCCAGAATTGGGCGGAAGATACGGTCATGCGCTGAAAAACATTGCGATTGACAACAAAAATCGATTGTTTGTTTCCATCGGCTCGAGTTGCAATGTTTGTGTTGGTGACACCAGCGCCGACCCCGTTCGTGGTTCGATTTATGTCTACGATGCCGACGGGGAAAATGGCAGGTTGTACGCTCGAGGAATCCGAAATGCCGAAGGACTCGATTTTGTGCCTGGATCGAATGAACTTTGGGTGGTGATTAACAACCGCGACAACGCGCCGTATCCGTACCAGAAAGATTTTGATGGTGACGGGGCGAGTGATTACGGTAGGGTGATGCAAGCCTTTGTGGACAATTACCCACTCGAACCGTTTACCAAAATCAGAGACGGCGGCGATTACGGCTGGCCCTTTTGCAACTCGAACAACCAAGCCGGCGTTGAAAACATGCCATTTGACCGAGACATGGACATGAACAAAGATGGCAGCAACCGCGATTGCAGCAAAATTGACCGTGTTTCCAAAGGGATTCAAGCCCACAGCGCACCGCTCGGTCTGAGTTTTCTGGGTGACTCGAGTTTCCCGTTACCGTACCGACTGGGCGCGGTCAGTGCCTTGCACGGCTCGTGGAATCGCGCCACCAAGACGGGTTACAAAGTGATTTACTTTCCCTGGAAAGAGGGCAAACCAGGCGACGAGGAGGATTTGGTCTCAGGTTTTCTTGAAAATGGACAACCCTGGGGGCGACCCGTCGATGTCGTACCTGACAACAATGGCGGCTTATTGATCTCGGACGATTACAGCGGCACAGTCTACCGACTTTCAAAGAAATAAAGCTCGAGTTTTAGTGAGGTACGGTTATACTGACTTGTGCCTGAAGCTCGAGCCAACACTGAAAAGCCGATCAAAACTCGAGTTGCCAATCCCAGTTTGACCCCTATTTTAATTGCCGCAACGTTCATGACCCTGTTTTCGGTGGGCATGATCGGCTCGAGTTGGGGTTCGGCGGTGTCGTTTATCAAATTGCGTTTTTTGATTTCCGATGCCAGCGTCGGTTTGCTGGGCAGCGCCCAGTCCTTGGGTGGCGTTCTGGGCAATATTGCGACTGGTTTTCTCGAGAAGCGATTTCAGGCTGGGTCTCGAATGGCGATCGGTGTGGCGTTGTTCGGAGCGGGTTGTTTGCTGTTTTTCGTTTCCCAGTTGTGGTTTTTTGCTCTGGCTTCAGTTTTACTGCTTGGATTTGGTCTGGGCATGTTTCAGGTCGATTATGCCACCTTGTTTTCCAGAGGCTTTGGGTCGCGCTCGGGTGCGGTCATGAACGTCATGAGCACCTCGTTTTCGTTTGGAAGCATCGTCGCTCCACTGGTGGTCGTGTGGTTGCTCGAGCGTTTTCAATTGATGTTTTTGGGCGTTGGTTTGTTTGCGGTGGCGGCTGTGTTTGTGTTGTTGCCTGCCCGTGATACGCCCGCAGAAAAGAATGCTTCCTCGAGCTTGTCGGTCAGTCCAAAAATCATTGGTTTTGTGATGTTTTGTCTTTTTTACGTCTGTGCCGAACAGGGTGTGAGTTTTTGGATGCCAAGCTATTTGCAATCGCTTGGTTTTAGCATTGCTGATTCGGCAAAAGTGGCGTCTTGGTTTTGGCAGGCACTCACCGTGGGGCGTTTCCTTTCAATTCCACTGAGTTTACGTTTCTCGAGC
The DNA here is from genome assembly GCA_031364625.1 of Deinococcales bacterium. GTDB lineage: Bacteria > Deinococcota > Deinococci > Deinococcales > JAAFIG01 > JANXTZ01. The sequence goes on from JANLWR010000958.1 coordinate 5,158, forward strand.
AGCACACTTGTAGTGCTGTGTTTGCTGTTTTCATTTGTTTCTTTGCTGCTGGCGCAAATTCCAGGTTTGGCAGCACCCGCGTTTGTCGCGGCTGGTTTGTTTTTAGCGCCTGTGTTCCCTACAGGTTTGGTTTGGATCAACCGTGAATACTCGAGCATCCGCGCCAGTTCGGTGTTTTTGGTGTCAGGTTCGGTTGGGGCATTGCTGATCGCACCGTTGCTTGGTGTTTTTAAGCAATCTTTTGGCGCGTCAAGCATTCCGATCACGCTGGCGTTGTGTGCCCTCATTTCGTTGCTAGCCGCATTTTGGTTGAGTAGATTACCAAAAAGTCTGGTCAATGGCGTTTAATAAGGCATGAATCGATTGCTGACCGCCTTTGAAATCCCTGCTCATGCCGCGATTCTCGACGCCCGCACCGAGGCGCAATGCTCGAGTTCGCACATTGCAGGCGCACGCCACGCCGAATTCGTGATGCCCAAATTTAGCATCCGTGATGCCGCAGGACTCGAGTTTTTTCAAAGCAGCTTGCAGGCTTGGGTGCGAAGCATTGGTTTAAAGAACGGTGGGCGGGTCGTGGTTTACGATTCGGGAATGGACTCTCGAGCCGCCAGAACCGCCTGGGCGCTCGAGTACGCAGGATTTGAAGTCAGTATTTTAAATGGTGGTT
>JANLWR010000001.1:0-3720 GCA_031364625.1 Deinococcales bacterium
GGTTAAAGCAGGCCGGTGTCACCGGCGCGGAGTGGTGTCCTTTAGCTGTTTAAAAAGTTGAAACACCAATAAGAAGATTTTGCGACGTACATCGTTAGCTTTAATGCGACGGACCAACATCATGGCTAACGCTAAGGTTTAATATTTAGCCTACTAAACAGGTTATGACCTAGTCAATACATGTATTTACTAAGCCTGGTTATTAGCTGTCGTTTCATAAACAGCGCCAGCGTTGTGTATGGAGGTCCTATATAGCGGACATAGGCTGTACGACTAGAGAGGCTAGAGACTATATTGGCCTATTATACGAAAGCGGGTCCCGAGACTACCAACTGTGTCACTCTGCACTTCACACCACTCACCATTTGTCTTTTATCATTTGCATTGACGTGATTATCGTCGACAACGTCGTTGACGTATTTGCCCTCGATTTCCTCGAGAAGGCGCATTGCAATTTCGTTTTGCTGCGCTTCTGGTAGGGTATGGAGCGACTCGAGCGCTTGTTGTAAGACTTGCGTCATGCAAAAAGCGTAGCACAAGATGCTCGAGAATCAAGCGGCAAGGGTCACAGACTTGGGCAACTCGAGCCAAAAAAATTTACAACAAATTTGGTCCATAAACTCGAGCTTTCGGCATCAATCCCAACGCGTAAAGCATTTCCTTTGCGTTTTGTGGTCGCTCGAGCATTTTTAAACTCAGGGTTTTCTCAAGGGTTTCTGCCAAGTGATTCGGAACTTTTGGGTTGAGGAATCGAATTCGCTCGAGTGGCACACCGTTGGCGCGGTCTAAGGCGTTGGTCGGTGCTTGGGTGGTCAGGGCTTCGTAGGCTGTCGCCGCAAGCGCGTACAAGTCCGTGGCTGGACTCAACCGAATTTGCGAGGCGTACTGCTCGAGCGGCGCATAAGCTGGGGTTAGCAAACGGCTTGAAACTCGAGTGTCCGTGTGTGTCTCAAATCCTGTGACCGAACCAAAATCCACAAGTTGCGAGCCAAGTGCGGTCAGCATGATGTTGGCGGGTTTGACATCGCGGTGTAAAAATCCGTACTCGTGAAGGTTCTTGAGTGTATCAAGCACATCGCCCAGCATTCTCAGCACAAATTCAACCTCGAGTGCTTTGGCGGGTTTGAGGTGCTGCTCGAGCGTTTCGCCTTCCAGAAAATCCATGACCAAGTACGCCGTGCCACGTTCGTAAAAGAGGGGATGCGCGGCGTGTTGCAAAGTGTTCAGAATCGCTGCTTCCCTGGCAAATCGTTCCAAGCTGCCCGCGTACTCGAGGTCGAATTTTCGTTGTGGAATTACATTGCCGTTTGGGTTGCGTTCGCACAAACTTTCTGGGAAGTGTTCTTTTAGCGCAAAAATCTCGAGCGAAGCTTTGTGCAAAACCTTGTACGTGATACCAAACGCGCCGTGTCCAAGAACGCTTTTGATCGTGTAACGGCTTTCAAACAAGCTCGAGCCTTTGGGCAAACAGCTTGGGATGCTCGAGGTTTGAACAGCTTTGGTTTTGACCGCCAGATTCCCGCCGCAAGTGCTGCATTGTTTGGCACGCTCGAGGTTTTGGGTTTGACAGTACGGGCAGCGCATCACGTACAGTTTACGTGATACAAGGTTGTTTCGTTCCCAGGTTATTCAGAATATAATTTTTTCAAAATGTTCAACCATCGGAAACGGATCGTAAAAGTGATGCAGCAACGCCCGCCATTCCTGGTATTGGGCTGATCCTCTAAACCCTACCGTGTGATCCTCGAGTGTTTCCCACTTCACCAGCAGCAAGTATTTATCTGGCTGCTCGAGACATTTTTGCAGTTGCACCTCAATGCAGCCGTTCATGCTCGAGATGATCTTGGAGGCTTGACAAAACGCGGCTTCAAATTCTGTCTCGAGATTCGGTTTGATGTTCAGCATGGCGACTTCAAGAATCATGGGGTTAGTATAGGTCATGAACATTGATCTGAACGCCGATGCTGGCGAATCTTTTGGTGCTTTCCGCATGGGGCGCGACCTCGAGTTGTTTGATTTCATCAGCACGGTCAATGTGGCGTGCGGTTTTCATGCGGGCGATCCGCTCACCATGCAAGCCACGCTCGAGTTGGCGAAACAGAAGAATGTGGCGGTGGGGGCGCATCCTGGTTATCAGGATTTGGTGGGGTTCGGACGTCGAATTCTCGAGGCGACACCAGAGCAGGTCTATGCGGATACGGTCTATCAGGTGGCGGCGCTGGCGGGTTTTGCGAAACTTGCAGGTATGAAATTAACGCATGTCAAAGCCCACGGTGCGCTGTCAACCAGGGCTTGGGTTCACGCACCCACAGCCGAAGCGCTAGCTCGAGCGACCCAAGATTTTGACCCAAACTTACCGTTGATGGTGCTGCCTGGAACGTTCCTCGAGTCTGAGGCGCAAAAACTGAATATGCCAATGCTGATCGAGGCTTTTCCAGAACGGGCATACCTGAAAGATGGTCGTCTCGCCCCGCGTTCAATGGCTGGCTCGAGCATCCATGACCCGAAAGAGGCGGCGCGACGGGCGGTGCAGATGGTCAAAGAAAACCGTGTCGAGGCGATTGATGGCGGTTGGTTTGAAATGCAGCCGCAAACCTTGTGCATTCACGGCGACAATCCTCACGCGCCAGAGATTGCCAAAGCGGTTCGGGCAGCGCTCGAGGCTGAGGGCATTACCGTTTCAGCAGGACTTTGAACGTGCGGCAATTGACTGGTTTTTACGTTCCATTCTCGAGCAGCCTTGATTTGACTGCGAATGCCAGAATGCACGCGTTGGCGGAGCGACTGCGTGCCAATTTACCCGAGGGCATCACCGATCTTTACCCTGGGTACATCAATTTGTACGTCGAATTTGACGCGAATCTGGTGGCTCGAGACACCGTGAAAAGTTGGGTCAAAAAACATGCGTTGAATCTCGAGGCAAAACCTTCGAGCGGACGTGAAGTTGTGATTCCCGTGCGTTACGACGGTGAAGATTTAGAGTTTGTGGCAGCCGAAACGGGCTTGAGTGTCGCGCAAGTGATCGAGAAACACTCGAGCGTCACGTATCAGACTTACACAGTCGGCTTCACGCCCGGGTATCCTTTCTTGGGCAAACTTGACCCTGCGCTTCACTTGCCGCGCCGTAAAACGCCGCGCAAAAAAGTTCCAGCGCACAGCGTGGCAATTGCGGTGGGGCAAACCGGAATTTATCCGTTATCAACGCCTGGTGGCTGGCACATTCTGGGTTCGGCATTGACGGCAGTCTACGATCCGCACCGTGAAAAACCGTTTTTGCTCGAGCCTGGTGATAATGTGCGGTTCGTTCCGAGTGATGGTGAAACGCCGCCCGAAGCCAGTGTGCTCGAGGTGCTGCCGTCAACTCCGCAATTTCCTGTTTTGAAAGTTGAAAAACCTGGATTGCTGGATTTGATCGTGGATCAGGGTCGCGCCCTGGCGGGTCATTACGGCATGGCACGGTCTGGCGCGATGGATGAACGCAGCGCCAAAGCCGCGAACGCCTTGGTGGGCAATACAGCCGACGCAGCGGTGCTCGAGATGACCTTGAAAGGTGCAACGTTTCGGGTGTTGCAAGATGCGGTGCTTGGTTTTGCAGGTTTCGGGATGCACCCAATATTGAATGGTCAACCTGCGCCAGCCTTCGAGGGTTTCGCGGTCAAAACTGGTGACCAACTCGAGTTTGTTCCGACATCAACAGGCGTGCGTGGGTATCTGGCAGTC
>JANLWR010000034.1:0-2847 GCA_031364625.1 Deinococcales bacterium
GCTCGAGCCGTGAGAGCACCAAGTCGCGCACGTTGGGCGGGATGGGCAGTTCGGTGTAATCCTCGGTGGCGGTATCGAACGGACTTGCCCAAGTGCCGTCGTCATTTTGGTGAAGCACCTGATTCTCGAACAGACCGCGCAGCGTTTCGAGGGCAAACAAGGCATTGCCGCCGGTGGCTTGATGCAGTCGCTGGCTGAACAATTGGGCGCGTCCGCCCGAGAGCGCCTGCACCAAACTGAGCATGTCGCTTTGATTGAAGCTGGGCAACTCGAGTCTGGAGAGCAAACCGTCACGCTCGAGGCTGGTCAACACGGTTTTGGCTTCTTTGTTGTCATTTAACTCGAGCACTCGGGCGCTGGCGATGATGCGAATTTGATTGCTGGCTCGCCGAATCAGATGGGCGATCAACTCGAGGCTGGAGGCGTCAAACCAGTGGAGATCATCCAGAATCAGGGTGTCGCCTGCTTGTAGTGCCCCAAGTAGCACGCGGGACAAACCTTCAATAAACCGTGACCGCCCTTCGCTCGAGGCTGATTCCGCCATGTTGCGCCCAGCGTCGAACTCTGGCACGAGTCGCGCCGCCTCGCGCTTCCAGACTGGCTCGAGGGTCTCGGGGTTTAAGCGCCCCGTCTCGAGCAACCAGCGCAAGCTTTCGGCGACAGGGTAAAACGGGGTGCTGGCGGCGCTTTCAAAACCGCGCAAGGTCAGGGTTTGACCGTGCATTCGAGCAAAATCTTCGATCAAACGGGTTTTGCCGATGCCCGCCTCGCCTTTGACCAGCACCAAACCCTCTGTCTTGCCCTCGAGCCATGCCCATTCGTCATCGCGCCCAATAAACGGCGGGCGGTGCAGGGCTGGCGTCCGAACGGTGGCGGAGGTCGGCTCGAGTTCGGGTTGGGCGGCATTGCTGGTTTCGATGTTTCGCAGCAGTGCCAACGTTTCGGGCAGGGGTTTTAAACCCAGTTCTTGCTCGAGGGTGCGTTCCAAAATTTCAAACCGCGCCAGTGCGGGTGCGCGTTCGCCCAAACGCCAATGCAGGCGCATGATTTCACGGTGAAAGGATTCTTGAAGCGGGTCAGTCTCGAGCAACCGAAGGCGCGTCTCGAGCGCGGCGCGTAAATCACCCAACGCCTCGAGTTTGACGGCTCGAGCAGCCAGCAACCGAGCGAACCTGTTTTTGAACGACTCGCGTTTTGTTTCCAGCCAATCTTCAAAGGCACTCGCGCCAGAAATTTCGATGCCCATTAAAAAATCACCGTTGTAGACCTCGAGCGCCGTATCATCTTCAGCCTCGAGAAACACGTTCACATCCAGTTGCACATTTTTGAGCGCCAAACTTGAGGTGCTGACCTCGAGAAAATCCCGCAGTGCCGTCTCGCGCAACCTGAAAACCTCTTTGCGTAAATTGTTCCGTGCCGCGTCCTCGTCCATGTCCGACCAGAGCAAATCCGCCAGTTTGGAACGTGAGGTTGTCCCCTCGAGCGCCAGAAACGCCAGCAAGCCCAGCGCTTTACGCGTGGCAAGACTCACCTCCAAACCGTTCACCTGCACACGTGCCAGCCCGAGCAGTGAAAGCTCGAGGCTCGAAATGGCGGCAGGATTTGGCATCAGAAATCCAAATGAGCTTACCAAAACTGACTTGTGGAATCTGAGCATTGAATTTTTGATGCTCAAGAGACAGGTTTTGTTCCATAAAGGCACAGCAAGCGTCTTGACCAGACTTTGTTGGCGAAATCGGTTTTTATGACCTGCGATCAGAAAACATTCCAATTTTCTGAGAAGGGTGAACACAAGGTTCACCCCTACACCACAACGTTTTGTCGTAGGGGCGCTGCTTGCTGCGCCCTTGCATGGACACGATTTACGTTTTGAATCAGGTTTTATCGGATGTTTTTTCTCAAAAAACGAAAATTTAAATTCGCCAACAGAGTCTGACCATAAAACGCACCTCCTTGATTCCAAGACGCACCTTCTTGCCCCTTAAAGCAGCACCTGACGGGCTTGGGGCGCTGACGGGCGGAATCGCTATCGGGCATGGTCGCAGCGCCCCTACGTTCTGTTATGCTTTAAACCGCAATGAAACCCCTGGCATCTCGAGTTGCAGATTTTGCCCCCAGCCCTTTTGCTGCCATGACCGCGCTGGCACTCGAGTTTGGCGCCCTTAATTTGGGGCAGGGCTTCCCAGATTTTGCCCCGCCAGATTTCGTGCTGGAAGCCGCGCAGATTGCCTTCTCGAGTAATTTGCATCAGTACGCCCCGCCGCGAGGTCATGCAAGGCTGCAACGCGCGGTGAGCGAAACCTTGGCAGCAAATCTTGGTTTTACGCCCGATCCTGAAAGCGAAGTCACCATTGCCGTTGGCGCAACCCAAGCCATGTACTCGAGCATTCAAGCGCTGCTCGAGCCTGGAGATGAAGCGATTATCCTCGAGCCGACGTATGACATGTACGCGCCACAAGTTTCACTCTCAGGCGGGATCGCCAAATACTTGCCACTCGAGAGTGAGCATAATTTTGCGCTCGACCTCGAGAAGTTGCGGGCGTTGTGCTCGAGTAAAACCAAAATTTTGATTCTCAACACACCGAGCAATCCTACGGGCAAAGTGTTTAACCAAACCGAACTTGAAGGTATTGCAGCACTCGCGCTCGAGTTTGATTTTTATGTTCTCAGCGACGAAGCCTACGACCGATTGGTGTACGGCGTGAACCACATTTGCATTGCCAGTTTGCCAGGAATGCGCGAACAAACTGTCACAATCGGTTCGGCAGGGAAAATGTTTTCGGTCACGGGCTGGCGGATTGGTTGGGCGATAGCCAGTTTTCCCATTGCCGCCGCCATCAGACGCGG
>JANLWR010000053.1:0-3480 GCA_031364625.1 Deinococcales bacterium
GCTCGAGCCGCCAAAACCTCGTGCCAGCAACGCGCCAGGTCCAAGGTTAAACTCGAGGTTGGTGCCAAAACGAAGCGGCAAACCGATGTCTTCGCGCCAGGGTTCAAAAGCAAAAAAGGCGGTCAGGTTGCCAATTTTTTCTTCGTCAATGTTTAAAAAGTCGTAGCTGGCATCCAAACCCAGACCGTAAGTAAAGCCGTTGGAGTTGCCGCCGAGCAAAATTTCTGCGCCCAAACGGTACGGGGCGTCTTCTGGAACAAACTTAAGCCCCAGCGTCGCGCCGAAGGTCAAACCACTGGTTTGCGGCGCAAGCAATCCACCGCCAGACAGTGTGAATTCTCCCGACCGGGTCTCGAGTCCAAGGGTGATTCTCGAGCTTTCTGGAACATAACGCCCACCAAATTTAACGGTCAGGCTTCTCGAGAGACGGTACTGGGCATTTGCTCCAACCAGAAAACTGCTGGTGCTGACAGGTGCGGGGTTGCGCTCGAAGATGCTGAAACGACTTGCGGCATAACTCGAGGCAGTCCAGAATCCGCCGTCCAGTTCCAGGGCGATTGGTCCGAGCGTGCCGCGCAGGTTGGTGCGGAAGCGCACCCCGCCCGAATACACAAACTCAAAACTGGTGTCGGTTGAGGCACGACCCAAAGGTCCAAAGTCAAAACCTGCACCGATCAAAACGCCAGCCCGTTCGGTGCTGAGGGCAAAACCAAGATTTAGGTCTGGATTCTCGAGCACGGTCAAGTTGTAAAGCGCAATTTGAGCCGTGAATGGGAATGAGCCAATCCCCAATGTCGTCTCGAGTTCGGTAGCTCGAGCGTTTGCAGCAAACGCGGTGAGCAAAGATAGAAGGATCAGAAATCGTTTCATCTTTCAAAGTTTACGCCACAAACCCCAAGCCTGCACGGGCAAATGCAATAAAAAACGAATGATTCAAGAAACAGTGAACGGGCATCATATTCAAATCAAAATCTCGAGCCAGAATAGGATTATGGAACTGAAAACGCAATTCCCGAGCCGCGAAGACATGACGGCATACCTGGCAGTGCAACTCGAGGGTTTGTACTCGACTGAGGTTATCCCAAACGAAATGCTTGGTGGACGGCGTGCCGCACTTGAGCAGCTCGAGAAATTTAAAGCCGTCGGTTACGGAAAACGTAATTTTGTAGCACCGTACACCTCAAGGCTGTCCGAATACTTGCGGCACGGCGTGCTCTCGATCACCGAGGTTGCCGCCCATGTCCGAAAAAACGCCAACGGACGTGAGAAAATCGAGTTTTTGAAGCAACTCGCCTGGCGAGAATTCTTCTCGTTGGTTTTGGAACAAGAGGGTGCTGGCGTACTCGAGAATCTGGAAGCTCCAAAGTACGCGGCAAAATGGCAAGCCGAAATGCCCGAGGACATTCTCGAGGCACAGACGGGATTGCCTTGTGTTGATACCTGGGTTGAAAAATTGGTTGACACGGGTTATTTGCACAACCACGAACGGTTGTGGTTCGCGGCGTACGTCACGCACTGGCGCAAAACCCATTGGAAGGCGGGATTTGACTTTTTCCGAGAGCATTTGCTGGATGGCGACATTGCCAGCAACGCCCTGTCCTGGCAGTGGGTGGCGAGCACGTTTAGTTCCAAACCGTATTTTATGAACCAGCAAAACATTCAAAAATTCTCTTCAGACGCGTACTGCTCGAGCTGCCGCGCGGTTTGCCCGTTCAGAAAATCGTATCCCGACCTCGAGCGCCAATTGTTCGGTCAAGATTACGGTTGGTCGGCATGAGTGCGCTGGTGTGGTTGCACGGCGGCAGCCTCTCGCCGACCGACCCCGCGCTGCTGGCAAACCCGAACGCAAGCGTGATTTTTGTGTTTGACAAACCGTTCCTCGAGCAAACCAACATCAGTTTTGGGCGTTTGCAGTTTATGTTTGAAAGCGTGCTCGAATGCCTTGAAAAACGCGAGCATTGTGTGTGCGTTGGCGTGCAAAGCGAAGAAATCGTGGCGTTTGCCCGCTCGAGAAACCTGAGCGAAATTCATGTGACTTTTGTTGCCAGCCCAGAATTGGACCGCACCATTGACGCACTCGAGGAGGCGGGCTTGAAAGTGGTGCTCCATCACACTGATCGGCTAACGAGTTATTCGGGGCGGGTGAAACGCTTTAGCGCCTTCTGGAAGCAAGTTGAGCGCGAGGTTTGGAAACCATGAAAACCAAAGCCTTTGGCGGCGGCAAAAAACCATCAGATCGCGCCAGTAAAATTTGCCCAGTCTGCCAGAAATCGTTTACCTGGCGCAAAAAATGGGCGAGAGACTGGGAAAGCGTGGTGTACTGTTCCGAACGCTGCAAGAAAACCTGAGTTTAGGATTTGTCCTGAAATAAATTCCGCAAATGCAAGGCGCAGCAAGCGACCATGCCCGCCAGGTGCGTTTTATGGTCAAGACAACCTTGTGTTCACCCTTTCCCACGAAATCGGGATGTTATTAAAAGCCAAATCCTTAAGAATTCTTGAAAAGCGCCAAACATTCAACGTAATCCGTTACCGCCCACGTCGCCCCAGCCTCGAGCAGCGCGGCTTTGGATTGCATGGTGGCGACACCCACCACTCGAGCGCCCGCACTGATACCCGATTGCACGCCGATCAGTGAATCTTCAAAGACCAAACAATCTTTTGCCGCCACGCCCAATTTGCTCGCCCCAAGCGCGAACGGTTCGGGATCGGGCTTGCCACGTTTCACGTCCTCACCCATGACCCGAATTGGAAATCGAGACTCGAGCTTAAGGTCGCCAAGCACAAATTTGGTGTTTTTAAAATCGGCACTGGTGACCAGCGCGATTTTAATATCTCGAGCATCCAGATCATCCAAAAACTCGAGCAAGCCCGCGACTGGCACAATTTTTCCGCTGGCAATTTGACGGTATTTTTCTTCTTTGTACTCGTGAAACTCAATCGCGCTGGCATCATCTGGGAACACATTGCCGAGCAAACTTTCGACGATGGCTTTGGTTTTACCGCCGTGCACCTTGGTTTCGGTTTTGGAAAGCGCGTAACCGTAACGCTCGAGCAGGCACACCTCCCAAGCCTGGTGGTGCAACAGCGCGTTTTCGGCGAGTGTGCCGTCCATATCAAACAAGACCGCTTTAAAATCAATCATGAATTCACCAATTTTTTACCGCTCGAGAGGCGCATAATCAAGAAAACTGAAAAGACCATCAAGACTGACACGACGACATACGCCACTGGAATGCGCCCAATATTTTTGCCTGATAAGAGTTCCATGACATACGGTGTGGCGACACCACCAAAATTAGCGCCAGCAATCACGATGCTGGCATTGGACAGGCTGCCACCCAGGGCTCTGCTCATCCAGACAAAACCCGTTGGAAAAATCGGACCGCAGGCGATTCCAGCCAGTGTGTAGGCAATTGGGGCAATCACGCCGATGCCCGTCAACGACAAACTGGCGGCAGGGCGGGTCAACGATTGGCCC
>JANLWR010000071.1:0-3495 GCA_031364625.1 Deinococcales bacterium
TGGGGCATCCGTGTTGCCGCCGACAAATGCACGCCCGTCGGTGCGAGTACCTCTCGAGGTGGCGGCACGAACAGCCCCGCCGCCGTCTACGCCCTGACCAAATACATCGACTGGATGAAAGCCTACGCTCCACCAGCCTCACTGGGCATGACCTTCTCCGAGGCGGGTCCAGTGCCAGGACAGGGCAACATTGCGCAACAAATTTTTTGGTACACCGCGTTTACCGCAGGGCTTTCCAAACCGGGTTTGCCCGTTGTCAACGCGGACGGCACACCCAAGTGGCGCATGGCTCCGGGTCCACACGGTCCATACTGGAAAGAAGGAATGCAGAACGGCTACCAAGACGTGGGATCATGGACGATGCTGAACTCCACGCCGCTCGAGCGCCGGATTCCAGCCTGGTTGTACGCGCAATTTGTCACCAGCAAAACCGTCAGCTTAAAGAAGTCAATCACGGGCTTAACCTTTATTCGTGATTCGGACATTCGCAGCGATTACTTCACCAAGAACGCCGCAAAATACGGCGGTCTGATCGAATTCTACCGCAGCCCAGCCCGCGTCGCTTGGACGCCAACCGGCACGAACGTTCCCGATTACCCGAAGCTCGCGCAACTGTGGTGGCAGAACGTGGCATTGGCGGTGGACGGTCAGAAAACCCCGCAACAAGCCATGGACAGCCTCGCCACGCAAATGGATGACGTGATGGCACGATTGCAACGCGCAGGCATGAAGCAATGTGCGCCGAAACTCAACCCAATCTCGAGTCCTTCAAAATGGCTCTCGAGCGACCATGCGCCTTGGAAGAAATTGGCGAATGAAAAGCCAAAAGGTGAAACGGTTGTGTACGACACGCTGTTGAAGCATTGGAAAGAGGGTAAAGTCAAGTAAGGTTTTAAAGCTCGAGAAAGCGAAGGGTGATGGATGCCCTTCGCTTTTTTATGGCTCGAGGTTTGATAGACTGAACTTCAGGTTTGGAGCGAACCAATGAACCCAACGTCACTCACGAAAATAACCCTTGAAGGATACAAATCTTTTCGCAAGCTTGAACTCGAGCTGCGACCTTTAAATGTATTGGTTGGTGCGAACGGGGTTGGGAAAAGCAATTTGATTTCGTTCTTTAACTTTGCTAGCAAGTTAATCAATAATCAGTATGAAAAGTTGATAAATGAGGCTAGAGGCGCTGATAGTTTCTTAAGATATGGAAAAAAATTTACAAAAAAAATGTTTATGAGCCTCGAGTTTGATAATTCAATTTATGAAATCGAATTCCGTCCCGATTCAACTGATTCACTTTATGTTGAAAAAGAGACTATTTTTGAACTCGTAGAAACACTTTCAGGACAGCGAAAACCTGTTCAATTTGATACAACAAAACCTCCAAATAACACCGATGTTGGAATCGATTTTATGAGTAAGTTGACTGCATCAATAAATGGGATTCACGTCTATCACCTGCATGATACTTCTAAAACTGCTGCGATAAAAGGTTGGGGTGCTCTTAATGACAATATCGAGTTGCGTTCTGACGGTGAAAATTTTGCAGCAATTCTGTACAAAATTTATAACCAAAACCGCAAAGCCTACCAGACCATTCGTGATGTGATTCGCAGTGTTGCACCGTATTTCGATGACTTCTTTCCTAGACCTGATGAGAACAACATGGATAGGATTCGTCTCGAGTGGCGTGAACATGATTCTGATTACCCTTTTATTGCTCGAGATTTATCTGATGGCACATTGCGGTTTATGGTGTTGACCACGCTATTACTTCAACCCGAACCACCTGCAATTATCGTGATTGACGAACCCGAACTTGGACTTCATCCGTTTGCCATTGAAAAACTGGCTGGTTTGCTGCAAACCACCTCGAGTCGCGCACAATTGATTGTCGCCACGCAAAGTCCGCAATTGATCGCCGCACTCGAGCCTGAAGACATTATCGTGGCAGATCGAAAAGATGGTGAAACCACAATGCAGCGCCTAAATGCAGAAAATCTTAAGGATTGGCTTGAGGAATATACGCTGGGCGAGTTGTGGCAAAAGAATATTTTGGGCGGGGTCGTGAACCCAAATAACGTTCGCTCGAGGGACAATTCGTGACGGGATTGTTCTTTGTTGTGGAAGGACATACCGAAGAAGATTTTGTCAATCAAATTTTGATCGAGCATTTAGCGTATGCAAATGTCATAGTTCGACGTGTGGTCAAAGTCGGAAGGGGAAAACAGAGTGGAGGCATGGTCAGTTATGCACGACTTCGTGACCACCTCGAACTGTTGATGAAACAACATAGAGGTGTGTATTTCACAACCTTGATAGATTTGTTTCGTATCCCAACAGATTTTCCAAGTTTTCAGGCTATGAATAATCTACGTGACCCAGTTTCTCGAGCAACCAGATTTGAACAAGCGATGCTTGAAGATTTTACTCAGAGAGCGGATACTCGATTTTTTGTGCCTTACATACAAATGCACGAATTTGAGGCGTTACTTTGGACTGATCCGACTGTGCTCGACTCGAGCCTTGTGACACTTGGTGCAGCCTCGAAATTGACCGAGTTGCAAGCTGTAAATTTGCAATACGAGACACCAGAGCACATTAATAACAAACCCGAAACAGCACCCAGCAAGCGCCTCGAGCAACTTTACGGCGATGCGTATAACAAGAAATTGATAGGATCACTTGTTGCCAAAAACATTGGACTCGAGCGACTGCGTGAAGCTTGCCCAAGGTTCGGGGCGTGGGTAACAAAGCTCGAGCAGCTTGGGCAAAAGTAGTTTTCGTTGAGATTGCTCTCGAGCGAGTTGAAATGTTTTACACCCCGAGACACTTGACATACCTATACCTCTAGGATAACAATATGTCTAGGAAACCTATGACTTGGGTGTACAACCAAATCAAAGCATCCACCTCCAGCGATCTAGACGCTCGAGGCGCACAAAAGGAACAACATGGACGCGAACCTACTCAAAGGCAACCTCGACTTAATCCTCCTGACCATCCTCGAGCACGGCGAAATGTACGGACTCGAGATTATCGAAGAAGCCAACGAACGCACCAACGGTTACTTTGAATTCAAAGAAGGCAGCGTCTACCCGGCATTGCACCGCCTGACCGTTCAAGGTTACGTGACCGCCGCCTTCAAACCCAGCCCACGCGGCGGAATGCCCAGTCGGTACTACACCATCACCGAACAAGGACAGAAAACCCTAATTCAAAAACAACAAGAATTTGACAAATTCAGCCACGCCGTCCAAGGCTTACGCACGCAATCATGACCGACCTCGAGCGATTCTTACAACTGGCAACCTGGAGTTTATGGGGCGCACAAAAACGCACGGTGCGCATGGAACTCGAGTCGCACATTGCCCACAAAACCTGGAAGTACCAAACACGGGGTTTTTCAGAAACTGAAGCCCTTCAAAAAGCACTGGTTGACTTGGGGCAACCCCATGTGATCAGTGCGGGAATGACAGGAGTGTACACCATGCCAACATT
>JANLWR010000082.1:0-3946 GCA_031364625.1 Deinococcales bacterium
TACTCGAGTTCGGTTTTTGCATCTGGGTAAGTTGTGTGCAGTTGTGCAAGCACTTGTGAGGCTCGAACGAGTTTGGCTTTTTTGGTTTCTTTTGGCACGATTCGAGTTTAACCTATGTTTACGGGTTATCGAACGATACTAAGAACTTATGTCAGACACGCGCTGGAGATGTATTAATTGGTTGTTCTGGACGAAGCCAGTGCGTTTTGTTCGTTACGGAGATTGAACACTTGGAAAAAGTCGGGTTGCTTCGTTCTGTGGCAAAACTAAGATCCTATTTGAAGTAAATTCGTTTTTGCTCGAGAGATTTACCCACGAGTTTCCTGTCAGAGCACCGTGAACACCACAAAAACCATGTTCCCTTCGGGGTGCGCATCCACCACGGCTTTCATTTTCTTACCGCTTCTGAACGGAATATAACTTTCATCGGTCAGTGGCAACCCAGTCTCGAGCGCAACATGGGCTGGGTGGTCTTCGGGAATGATGGTGCCGTTGCTTAACGGGTAACGCATTTCGCTGCTGCGGGCGCTAAATTCAACCTCGAGTATTTTGCCTTTGGCGCGAAGCACACCAACAATGGCTTGCCTTGGCAAACTTTGCGCCAAGACCACACAGGCGGCGGGTCTCGAGATCGTAAAACTTTTGACGATGCGCGGTATTGCCTTTGCGCCGCGCCCGTATTTTTGCAGCAGTACCTCGAGTTCGGATTCTGGCACAAGAATGGCACTTGCGCCAACGTTGCACAGTATTTCGATGGTTTCCTCGAGATCGTCACCCTCGTAGGCGTCGTGCAAGTCCGAGAGCAGGTCAACGTCTGCCAGAATTAAAGCGTGCGTGACTTCGTGCGCCATTGTGAAGCGTTGCCGCTCGAGGGTCACGGTTTTTGATAAAAAGATCACGTTGCGGTTTGGGTCAAACGCGCCGTCTTTGTCGCCCAGGTCGCCGTACTCGAGTTTTGCACCAATGGCTGCGGCAAGGTCGAGCGGTTCTCGAGATGGGTGTGAACGGTTGAACTCGGCGGCGAGTTCGCGCACTCGGGTTTTGTGCTCCTGTAAGACCACGACAGCACCTCGGATAAAAAAATAGGAACGGATTTGAACCCGTTCCTACACGTTACCTTAATTTTGCTTTACTCGAGGATGCGTTTTAAATTTCTGTAAATGTCGTACCAGTCTTCTTTGGTTTGTGGGCGCTTGCCGCGAAGTTCGATGCGTGAAAGGCTCGAAACCCAATCGGGTGTGATGTGTCCGCCCAAAACTGGGTCGGCGAGCAGGTCGGCAAGTCCTTTTGGCAGGGCGCTGTCGCTGGCATCGCCGTAAAATTCGACGGGTGCGAGCAGGTCATTAACGCTGAGGTCGTAAGCGGCAGCCAGGGTTTGCAGTGTTTCGAGGCTGGGGTTGGTGCGTCCGCGCTCGAGGTCGCTGAGGTAAGGGATGCTGATGCCCGCGATTTCGGAGACATCTTTGAGGCGTTGTCCGCGTTCGCTCCGGAGTTCGCGCAGTCGTTCGTGTAATTTCATAATTCCTCCTTGTGATTTTGTCCCGCGCTGGACGAAGAATGAGCTACTTATGCCTGGAATTAAATAATGTATTTAACCCCTTGTGAATTTGAGCGCGGTTTTCTGCTCCTGGCGAGTGTAGCACTTTGACGGTTTACGGTCAAGGCGTAAAACACCCCCAAGGCTTGAACCAATCACGAAATTATGCTAGAATCATAATTGTAAGAGATCATTTAAGCCAGCACGCCATCAAGACGCTCCCAGGAGGCACGCCATGCGAATTCTCGAAACCATCGCCCAATCACTGCGCACGCAACGAATCCACCCAACCCAAGTTTTCAACGCCCTAATCGAACTCGAGAATGCGGGCGGTGTCACGACCATGTATGAACTCGAGTACCGTCTGTCACGCCTGGTTCGTGCCATGTTTGAACGCAACGATCATGCCATCAAAGTTGCTGAGGCTTGGCTCGAGGCAACCCGCGCTTACCTCGATGAACACGGTCAAACCGCACCCGTTGCAGTGCCGCCTGTCGCACTTCACCGCCGAATTCTCGAGGTCGTGAACGCCGCCAGAGGCAATGCCAATCGCTCGAGACAAGTTGCCGCCAAAGTCATTCGAGGAGGTGCACTTTAATGCCAGACTCAACCTGCCAGCATCTTTCACCAGTCGGTGGGTGGTGCAGACTGCAAAACAATTTTAAATGCCCCGCGTCAAAAGGTCGCATTGGATGCCCAATGCCAAACGTTGTCAACCTCGAGGAACGCATTTCTGAGCGACTCGAGCGCCAGGAGAACACCATGATCGCCCAACACCAGGCTTTTGCACACCTGTCCCTGCCTTTTCCTGCCTCTGAAATTGACTGGAAAATCGAAACCATTTCCAAAGATTCTCGCCGCGCCCTGGTTCGCCCAACCCTGCCCGCTCGAGCCGTGATTGACCGCCTCGACGCCGTGCTTGGCGCAAGTGGCTGGTCTGATGGTTATGAAACCCATCCGAGCGGTCAAGCCAAATGCAAACTCTCGGTGCTGGGGGTCAGCAAAGAAGATGTAAGTGAACGCGCCACCAACTGGAAAGACGCCCTGAACGAAAGCCTGACCCGCGCCGCCAGCAAATTTGGCATCGGACGTACCTTGGAGCGCATCAATGCGGTCTGGGTCGATTACGACGAGAGCACAGCCCGAATCCTCGAGCAACCCATGTTGCCAGACTGGGCAGTTTCCAGCGAACCTGTCAGTGTCCTGCGTTCACTCGAGCTTAGACAATTTGTTGCACCGCAAACGCCAGTCAGTGCACAAGTTGTGCTTACTGAATCCAACGTCTCGAGAATGCCAGCCCCAAACCCTGATAAATTGCTGGCAGAGTTGATTCGCAGTGTGCGTGAACTGCCGGGCGGCGAAAACGCCCTAAAGCGCATTATTCACCGTCAAAACTGGCAACGAATCTCGAATGAAGACAAACGCAAACTGTACAGCGAATTGCGTCGCACCCACCGCGAGCTTTCAGAGCGGCTGCCGCAGAGTGCATAAAGACAATAGTTCGGTAACTTTTACTGACACATCGTGAAATTTGCCGTCTGCAAGGGTGAACACAAGGTTCACCCCTACAAAACCCAAATATGTCACCGACTCAAAATATCAAAAACATTCCGAACGATTGTAAAGATAGAGTGCCTGAAAATTAAAGTGCGACGGTACGTTTATCGCATACCGTCGCACCCAGGAGGGATGAACAACTTCAGTGTAGCGATGTTTTCCAAAACTGGTGGTTAAATTTCACATTGAGACTCAAGTACCGCTCCTGACGCGGTGCTCGAGTTAAACTTTTTTATGAACCTGAAAGAATTGAATTCGGAGCTGATTTCTTGTACCAAATGCCCCAGGTTGGTCGGGTGGCGCGAACAGGTTGGACGCGAAAAACGTGCGGCGTACAAAGATCAAACGTACTGGGCAAAACCCGTTCCAGGCTTTGGAGACGTCAATGCTCGAGTTTTAATTCTTGGACTTGCCCCAGGTGCGCACGGCAGCAACCGCACGGGGCGGATGTTCACGGGCGACTCGAGCGGAAATTTCTTGTACCCAGCGCTTCACCGTGCAGGTTTTACCTCGAGTGCGGTGTCCAAGAATCTCGAGGATGAACTCGAGTTATTCGATTGCTACATTACTGCCGCCGGTCGGTGCGCCCCGCCAGACAACAAACCCACGCCACTCGAGCTTCAAAATTGCAGACCGTGGTTAACCCAAGAACTCGAGTTGTTGCCGAATATTCAGGTGATTTTGGCGCTGGG
Source organism: Deinococcales bacterium (assembly GCA_031364625.1). Classification (GTDB taxonomy): domain Bacteria; phylum Deinococcota; class Deinococci; order Deinococcales; family JAAFIG01; genus JANXTZ01. The sequence continues at coordinate 3,787 of JANLWR010000082.1, forward strand.
GAAAATTGCGCACGACACGATGCTCGAGTTTTATAAATTACAAAAATCCAAACATCCTTTTCGTCACGCGCTCGAGTATCTGCTACCTGACGGGAAAATCTTGCTGGATTCTTATCACGTTTCGCAACAAAACACGCTGACTGGGAAACTAACTGCCCCT
>JANLWR010000097.1:0-1884 GCA_031364625.1 Deinococcales bacterium
CTTGGGTCGCTTCTTGACCATAAAATGCACCTGGCGGGCATGGTCGCTTGCTGCGCCTTCCAGGAATCGGGAATTCTTACAAAACGCACGAAATTCGGACTTTGCGGTTGCCCCGCTCGAAAGACACCCATAACTTGCCTGAAAGCGCATGGCTATGCTGCGCTTGAAGTTTCTAACATAATTAAGGTTCTATTCTTTTCAAATGCAAAACTCGAGAAACCTGTGACTTTTACATTACTGAACTTAAAACAAGGCATTATTTTGTTCTGGGCGCTGTACATGAGCCTGGTCGTGATTTTAAATATTTTTGATGGACTCAAAACACTCAAATTTTTACCACAAACCTGGAAATTCTCGAGTGGGAATTTTTGGTTTATCGAACAGGTGACCAAAATGTACAGCACGCCAAGTTGGATCAATGGCGTGTTGTTCGCCGGGGCAATCGTTTGGGAGATTGTGAATACCGTCATGCTTTGGGCAGCGCTGGCAACGTTTGACGGCTCGAGTAATGCCAGCATCAACAGCGCGTTGATTGTCGGTTTGGCGCTCTGGGCGGCGTTTATGGTGATTGACGAATTTTTTCTGGCATGGTCGGTGGCAATCGGCAATTCCAACGCGATGGAAGGACACCGCAGCTTATTTGTAAGCTGGTTGGTGTGCTTAATGGCAATCAATTTGCTGCCCAACATTTAATCTCGAGGTGGTTTTCTTGCGTGATGAACGTTTTTTACCGAATTTAAGCTGGCATGAAATCCGTGACCTCGAGAAAGAAAACGGCGTGTTGGTCTTGCCGATTGGAGCGATAGAACAACACGGTCCGCAATTGCCAACCTTCACCGACGCACTAATTGCCGAGCGCATGACGATGCTGGCGCTCGAGCGTTTAAGTCCTGAGACTCGAGTCTGGAGGTTGCCGACCCAAAGTTACGGCAAATCCAACGAGCACGCGGGTTATCCTGGCACGTTTGCGCTCTCGGCAAGCACACTCATGGCGGTGGTGCGCGACATTGCGCTGGGCGCAAAACTCGCCGGTTTCAGGCGTTTGGCTTTTATCAACGCCCACGGCGGAAACACCGCGCTGCTCTCCATGATGGCAAGGGACATTCGGGTTGAAACGGGTTTGATGTGTTTCACGTTGTTCTCGAGTGCTGGTGCAACAGACCCGATCGAAATTACGCCCGATGAAGCCAAGTTTGGGATTCATGCGGGAGATTGGGAGACCAGTATCGTGCTGGCGCTCGAGCCTGAGCTGGTGCACATGGAACGGTCGGTCAAAAGTTTTCCAGATTATCCGATCTCGAGCAACCTCAGTTTGACCCAAGGGAACGCCGTCAGTGCTTGGCTCACACGGGACTGGAGTCCGACAGGGGTTTTTGGTGATGCTACGGTTGCCACAGTCGAAAAAGGACAGGCTCGGCTCGAGGCTTGCGTTGTGAAACTCGCAGAGGTGTTGACTGAAATCAGCACGTTTGAAATTCCTGGAGCGGTTAATGGTTGACTTGCTCCTCAAAAATGCGAGGCTCGAGCAGGGCGTGATGGACGTCTGCATTCTTGATGGAAGAATCTCGAGCATTGAACCCAAACTCGAGGTTCAGGCTGCCAAAACCATTGACCTCGAGCGGCGTTTGTTGCTGCCAGGATTGATCGAAACGCACTGTCATTTGGATAAAACCCTAACCGCAAGTCGGGTCGGAAATACGGCTGGCACATTGATGGAAGCGATCCAAAATTGGATTGAGTTTAAACCCAGCATCAGCAAAAACGATTACCTCGAGCGTGGAAAAACGGCGCTAGCGATGGCAATTTCGCACGGCACGACAACTTTGCGAACCCATGTTGACGTTGACGCAAACGGATTTTTGGCGCTCGAGGCGATGCTCGAGT